>CAJUFM010000004.1 GCA_910585745.1 uncultured Eubacterium sp.
ACGGTGGTGTGAGAGGTCGGCTAATCAATTAATGATTAGCCTCCTACTCGATTTTGCGCGAAGCGTTGGGCTGCCAGAATGGAGAAGGAGATAGGATGGAGAGGAAAACTGATTCTTATGTGTATTATATGTTTCACAAACCGGCGGGCTGTATCACAGCAGTGAGGGACGACAGACATCGGACGGTGATGGAATATTTCCGCAGTGCAGACGTGCCAGGGCTTCATCCGGTGGGGCGGCTGGATAAGGACACAGAGGGGCTTCTTTTTGTTACAAATGACGGCATTTGGAACCAGAAGCTCATGAATCCGGAGAATCACGTGGAAAAGACTTACTTTTTCTGGGCGCTGGGTGAGCTCTCTGAGGAAAACCACCAGCGGCTGGAACAGGGGATCGAGCTGAGGGGCGGCAGGGCAGGTGCTTCCCATCTGGTTCGTGGAAAGACAGCGGTTCTTGGGGATATACAGGATCTGGCCAGAGGAATAAAACCGGGAAACCGAAAGAATCAGCCGGTGTTTTCAGGTCTTCTCACGATCTATGAGGGACGCAAGCATCAGGTGAAGAGGATGCTGAAAGCGGCAGGATGTTTTGTCGTCTATCTGAAACGGGTATCCATAGGAGGAATACAGCTGGATGACCATCTGGCTCCAGGTGAATTCCGCCCCCTAAGGCAGGAGGAATTCCAGCGGATATCCATGGAAATTAAGTAGAAAATCTAGAAGTTTTTGTGAAATCCGCTAAAAAAAGGGTTTCTGGGAAAAAAATGCTTTATCTTTGGGGGGAACTTGTGTTATAATATTCACAGCGACTAGTCAAATGTTATTTTGCAAGTCAAACTATAATATTATTATTAAATTTAGGAGGAATTTATAGACATGGCAAACAAATGGGTTTATTTGTTCAGTGAAGGTAACGCAGACATGCGTGAACTCCTCGGCGGAAAAGGTGCAAACCTTGCTGAGATGACCAGCCTTGGTCTTCCGGTACCACAGGGATTTACGATTACAACAGAAGCATGTACACAGTACTATGAAGATGACCGTGAGATCAATGATGAGATCCAGGGACAGATCAACGAGTACATCGTTAAGATGGAAGAGATCACCGGGAAGAAATTCGGGGATAAAGAGAATCCGCTTCTTGTATCCGTTCGTTCCGGAGCACGTGCTTCCATGCCAGGTATGATGGACACGATCCTGAACCTTGGACTGAACGAGACAGTAGTAAACGTAATTGCTGAAAAGTCTAACAACCCACGCTGGGCTTGGGACTGCTACAGAAGATTTATCCAGATGTACTCCGACGTTGTTATGGAAGTTGGAAAGAAATATTTTGAAGAGCTCATCGACAAAATGAAAGAAGACCGTGGCGTACAGCAGGACGTTGAGCTGACAGCAGATGATCTGAAGGAACTGGCAAATCAGTTCAAAGCTGAGTATAAAGAGAAGATCGGCGCAGACTTCCCAGATGACCCGAAGGAGCAGCTGATGGGTGCGATCAAAGCCGTATTCCGTTCCTGGGACAACCCTCGTGCGAATGTATACCGTCGTGACAATGATATCCCTTATTCCTGGGGTACAGCTGTAAACGTACAGTCTATGGCATTTGGTAACATGGGTGACGACTGTGGTACAGGTGTTGCATTTACCCGTGATCCAGCTACCGGCGAGAAGAAACTTATGGGTGAGTTCCTGAAGAATGCCCAGGGAGAAGACGTAGTTGCTGGTGTTCGTACACCGATGCCCATCGCTCAGATGGAGCAGGAGTTCCCAGAAGCATTTGCTCAGTTTAAAGAGGTTTGCTCCACTCTGGAGAATCACTACAGAGATATGCAGGATATGGAGTTTACTGTTGAAAATAAGAAGCTTTACATGCTGCAGACCCGTAATGGTAAGAGAACTGCCCAGGCTGCTCTTAAGATTGCATGCGACCTGGTAGATGAGGGTATGAGAACAGAAGAAGAAGCAGTTGTAATGATCGATCCTCGTAATCTGGACACCCTTCTTCATCCACAGTTCGATGCTGCTGCACTGAAGGCTGCTACACCTATGGCAAAAGCACTTGGTGCTTCTCCGGGAGCTGCTTGTGGTAAAGTCGTATTTACTGCTGAGGATGCAGTAGAGTGGAATGCCCGCGGAGAAAAAGTTGTTCTTGTTCGTCTTGAGACATCTCCAGAAGATATTACTGGTATGAAAGCTTCCCAGGGTATCCTGACCGTCCGCGGTGGTATGACAAGCCATGCAGCCGTTGTTGCACGTGGTATGGGTACATGCTGTGTATCCGGCTGTGGTGACATCAACATGGATGAGGCAAATAAGAAATTTACGTTGAATGGTAAAGAGTTCAAAGAGGGAGATTCCATCTCCATCGACGGCTCTACCGGAAATATTTATGATGGCATTATCCCAACAGTAGATGCTACTATTGCTGGTGAGTTTGGCCGCATCATGGATTGGGCTGACAAATATCGTACCATGAAAGTACGTACCAATGCAGATACTCCTGCTGATGCAAAGAAAGCACGTGAGCTCGGTGCAGAGGGTATCGGACTCTGCCGTACAGAGCATATGTTCTTCGAGGAAGACAGAATTGCTGCATTCCGTGAGATGATCTGCGCGGATACTGTAGAGGAAAGAGAAGCTGCTCTGGACAAGATCCTTCCTTATCAGCAGAGTGACTTTGAAGCTCTTTATGAGGCTCTTGAAGGAAATCCAGTTACTATCCGTTTCCTGGATCCGCCTCTTCATGAGTTCGTTCCGACGGAGGAAGCAGATATTAAGAAACTGGCTGATGCCCAGGGCAAATCTGTAGAGGATATCAAAGCGATCATCGCTTCCCTGCATGAGTTCAACCCAATGATGGGACATCGTGGATGCCGTCTGGCTGTAACCTATCCGGAAATCGCTAAGATGCAGACAAAAGCTGTGATCCGTGCAGCGATCAACGTTCAGAAAGCACACGCAGACTGGACTGTAAAACCGGAGATCATGATCCCATTGATCGGCGATGTGAAAGAGCTTAAATATGTTAAGAAATTTGTTGTTGAGACCGCTGATGCTGAAATCGCAGCAGCTGGAAGTGATCTGAAATATGAAGTAGGTACTATGATCGAGATTCCTCGTGCCGCACTTACTGCTGATGAGATCGCAAAAGAGGCTGACTTCTTCTGCTTCGGTACCAACGACTTGACCCAGATGACATTCGGGTTCTCCCGTGATGACGCTGGTAAATTCCTGGATGCTTACTACGATGCTAAGATCTTTGAGAATGATCCATTTGCAAAACTTGACCAGACTGGTGTAGGCAAGCTTATGGAGACTTCCTTGAAGCTCGGCAAACCTGTAAACAGTGCCCTTCACTGCGGTATCTGTGGTGAGCACGGTGGAGATCCATCTTCTGTAGAGTTCTGCAATAAGATCGGTCTTGACTATGTATCCTGTTCACCGTTCCGTGTGCCGATCGCAAGACTTGCGGCAGCACAGGCGGCGATTGCACAGAAGTAGGATACTGAGAACTTCAATATAGGATTCAAGTAATATAATGAACCGCCCCGGCGTATCGTTTGGTACGAGGGGCGGTTTAAAAATAGTAACAGAGGGACAAGGAGGGCAAAGTAATGTGCATGTTTTGCAAATGCGATTCTGTAAAAGCAAGCTTTACTACGCATGTTGTTAATTACAATGGAGCGATTATTGTAATTAAGAATGTCCCTTGTGAAGAATATGAGCAATGCGGAGAGAAGTATTATACGGATGAAGTCGCCGAGAAAATAGAAAAACTGGTAAACTTTGCGAAGCAGATGATGCAGGAAATTGTGGTATTGGATTATGCAAAGGTTTCATAGAACAATAGAGGATAAGAATGAACCGCCCCATAGTATCGTTAGGATACAGGGGCGGTTTTTTAGTATTCTGAATTGTTTTTCTTAGTTATTTTTCATAGGCGTCAAGCATTTTCTGGTATTTTTCTTTAGAGGGCAAGTCATTATGATTATAAAAGTGTGGAAATTGAAGAAATATCCCATAGAAAAGGTATTGAAAGAACTGGAGGGCGGCAAAAAGGAAACTCTTCCAAAGAAGGATAAGGCGAAGAAAGGGGAGAAAAAGGATGTACCACAGAATCATAAATAAACTCGATGCGGAATTGTTTTCGGAAGAATTGCAGGAAAAGAAGGTAGACCGTATTGTGATAGAACGGATAAGGGAACTGGCTGGTATGCTGGATGACCGATATGGTGTCTGCCGTGGATCTGCCGATATGGGCGGTTATATTCTGTTTTTTCATGACAGCAGGGACTATGGGAAGTGCGTTCCGCATATTCTGCAGTTCTATCATATGGATAGGGAATTATTTGAATATTCTGAGCGAATCAATGGGGATTCGGTCTCCGGCGTAGAGTGGTGGGAAGAGTTGTACCTTCTCTCTGCGGAGGATGCACTGGTGCTGATTCATCCCAAAGGGGATACTCAGGAAAAGAAAGCAGGGAAAGGATGGGAAGAGAAATGAATTATGTGATATTCGGTATGCTGACAGCGGGAGCGGTCATTATCACAGCGGAACTGCTGATGGAATATGCCAGTTGAGGGAGGTGGTTGCAGATGGCAGAAGCATTTTTATTTTTACTGGGATTTACCAGCGTCACAGCAGTTTATGAGATTGCGAAGACAGGCAAAAAGACGAAAACGGATAGGATGAATCGTGCGGCTGATTCATGGAGGAAACAGTACAAAAAAGGTGGTCAGTAAAAACAAGGTGAAAGAGAAACCAGAAGCGTCATATCTTATGTGGCGTCTCTGGTTTTACTCTTCGTCGTCAATATATTCCATGATATCCGAAACACCACACTTTAGTAATCGGCATAACTGGTTGATGGTATTGGTGGAAACACTGTTACCTTTTTGGATGGAGTAATAAGTCGCCCTTGAAAAACCCATTTTTTCAAGGCGGTAAGAGGTAATCTGTCTAGTTTTCATAGTCTTGAAGAGGGGAGCGTAACTAATCAATGAAATATCTCCTTTGCCTGTTTTTACTTTTATTGTAGTGATAAAAAATAAACTTAACTATGTATGAATATCCGAGTATAATTTTATGAGAATATGTATGGATATTTATACATAAAGGATGATTTTTCTTTAGAAGTTACTGGGAGAAAAATGCAGGTGAAAATATTTGAAAGAACTGGAGGAAAGAAGAATGAGGAATGGAAACAATGATGTGAAACATCATAGAAAATGGCTGGCTGTCCTGCTGGTGTTCAGTATGATAGCAACGCTCTATATGCCAACCTACAGCAAAGCACAAAATGCCCCGTTGGATAACGTGCCGGAGGGTTATATCGGGATTTATGATATAGCGGATTTGTATGGTATCCGTAATGACCTGACGGCAAACTATATTTTGATGAAAGATATTGATATGTCAGAGGATACCGCTGAGGGTGGTGATTGGAATCTGACGGGGCATGGATGGACACCGATTGATGGATTTGCAGGGACTTTTGACGGGAACGGTCATAGGATAATTGGAATGCATATCTATGGGGAGGTGGAGCAGGCTGTGGGGCTGTTTGGAAAGTTAGGGAATAGCTATCCAGAAAAAGTAAGTATTAAAAATCTTGCAATGGTAGATATAAATATAAACATTATAAATGAAGATAGAGGGGGATGGTGTTCGGTTGGTGGAATTGTTGGTCATGGTTATGACGATGTTAAAATAGAAAACTGCTATACTACAGGGGATATTTTGGCAGAGGTTAAATGTTCTCAAAGTTACGTAGGCGGTTTGATGGGCGGCGGACGAACTTCAAGTGTAAGTAATTGTTATAATATCTGTAATGTTATTTTGAGTGGCGATTCTACGGATATAACTGATGGTGTTGGTGGTATTGCACAGAGTTGCAATGCAGATTTTTGTTATAATATTGGAACAATCAGTAGAGCGAAAAGCAATGTGACTGATGCATATCCTATAGTGGGGAATGGTCATCAAGCATCACATTGTTATGCTCTATCGAATACAGCGAATAAAGATAATAAAGGCTGTACCGTTCTTTTCCCAACCCAATTAAAGGACAAGCGTACCTTAGTAGGTTTTGACTTTGATAACGTATGGGAAATAGATCCATATTGTGACTATCCCTATCCGCAGTTAAAGAGCAACCGCCAGATTCGCATTGTTTCTTTGGATATTGTTACCGAGCCAACTAAAACAGAGTATGAGCAGGCAGATTCCTTAGACCTTTCTGGTGGAACGGTAAAGATTACCTATGAGGATGAGACCACAGCAACCATTCCTATTACGGAAGATATGGTGAGTGGTTATGATATGAATTTGATTGGTGAGCAGAATGTAATGGTTTCCTATTGTGGTGTCAGTACGACGTACCCCATTATTGTGAAAGAAGTTCCGCTGAGAGGAATTTCCCTAAACCAGTCAAAGGTATCATTAGGGAGAAATAAGTCTTTGCAGTTATCCGTCAACTATAGTCCTGTCAATGCTTCTGATAAAACAGTCGAATGGACTTCCAGTGATTCGAGCATTGGGTTAGTGGCACAGTGTCAGATTTAGGTATTGATTCCCTGTGCAACCATTTCTCTCAATAAAACTTTGGCAAATATGAAAGTGGGGGAAACCTTAAAATTAACTGCACAGATGTTACCGCTTGATACAACGGATGTACTGGAGTGGAAAACCAGTAATGCCACAGTTGCAGATGTTTCTAGTGGAACGGTAACCGCATATAAAGCAGGAACAGCGAAAGTTACTGCTTATGTAGAAAATGGGGTATCTGTTGATTGTAAAATAACCGTAACGAATAGCAGTACCAGTAGTAATAATAGTAGTAAGAATACTGGAAATACGGGGACAGGGAAAGGAAAAACTGCCAGTACCATTACTTCTGTCAAAGGTAAAATTTCATCTATAAAAAGTACGGGAAGCAAAAGTATTAAATTGAAATTAGGAAATCTTGGCAGTGCAGACGGATACCAGATTCAGTATTCTTTGAAGAAGAATTTTAAGAACTCAAAGAAAATCAAGAAGAAGAGTAAGAATATAACAATTAAGAAGTTAAAGAAAAATAGGAGATATTATGTGCGTGTAAGAGTGTATGGGAAAGTAAATGGCAAGACCTATTATGGGAAGTGGAGTGCCAGAAAATCAGTTAAGACGAGGAGAAAATAGAGAAAAAACTAAATTATGTAAGGAGAAAATGCGATGAAAAATGTATCTAAAAAAGTATTAGTTATGAGTATTGCTGTGTCGTTACTTATTGGAATACTTAGTATAAATAATAAAGAATATGTATTAAATAATCAAATATGGTTATCAAACATGAAATGTGTTGATGATAAATTTGAAGGGCAACTTGAGATTACGTACTCGAGTATGAATTTAAATTTTAATTTTTTAGAGGATTTGTTAAGGGAAGAAGTGGAAAATAAGATTGAAGAAATTATAAGTACCTTTTATATTTCTTGTTTTTGTGAAAGTGTTCAAAAAGATATTATGTGGAGCCAATATGCAAATAATCACAAAGGATTCTGTATAGAATATTATTAAGAAAGAGAAAGGAAAAGTAATTACGCAACCGTTACCTAAAGCTATTTATATGGGAGTCGATATAGAAGATTCGTTAAGGGATTTTTTGAATAAATATTGTATGGATAGATTTGTTGAATTATACCAAATGGAGATAGACAAGTCAAAAGGAAAAATGATACCAAAGAGAATATGATACAAGTATATTTTGGGCAAATTTGACAACTCCAATTTTTTATAATGAAAAATAGTGGATAATGCTAAGAGGATTTGTTATAATATATTTATTAAATAGAGAGGAAGTGAAGTTGTGGCAGTTGTAGAACAGACTCGTCCGGCGGAAAAATCGCAGGAAACGCAGATTTTTAAGGAATTGGATAAGGGCATAGATGATATGGAGGCAGGTAGGGTTATTGACCATGATGAAGCGATGCGTATTCTTAAAGAGAGGGTAAATCAATATGCATTATAAGGTAGTAGTGACGCAGGAAGCTTTAGAAGATGTTTCTAATTTGGCTAAATATATGATAGATAATTTTAAGAATCAAAAGGCAGCAGATGATTTTTTACATGCTTATGACAAACAAGTGGAAATTCTGGGGGCTTTTCCGATAGGATATCGAGGAATCAGCATTGAATATTGGGGTTATGAAATTCGGTTGAAGCCCTTTGATACATATAATATGTTTTTTGTTGTAGATGATGAAATGGGACAAATAGTGATTCTACGATTGTTAAAAAATCTTCAGGATTAGAAACAGATATTAAGGATGGAAGCGGAATATCATTTTGAGTTATAATGCTAATAATCATTTCAAATCATGAATAAGAATGCGGTGATATTTTCGTATCTGCTCCGCCCATCCAACGAACCAAACAGCACAGGCAGCGATTGCACAGAAGTGAGTAATTCCTCTTAAAAAGAGGAATTATGAAAAGTCTTGATTTTATGGGGCTTTGAAAAGTGTCTGATTTCTCAAAGTCAATATAAGAAAATATAAAAACTAGCCCATTCAGGGGTAAATCTCTGAATGGGATGGTTTTGTTTTTCTCAGATTATGGAAAGGCTGTCATTCTCCCTGCCAGGGCTGCTCAGTGTCGTAGTGATAACAGACTGTGAAAGGGAAGTTAGTGATGGCGTGTTCGATGACGTTTACGTTGTTTATTGGTAAACGCTCTATTAACCGCTTACAATATAAGAGTTATTAAATCTCTTGGATTTTGTAAAAATCCAATCGAAATTTGATGAAAGGTAAATACAAGCTTGAAAATAATTATTCGAGAAGAAATATGTTGCGATAATCGTAATTTGAACAAATATCTGCCTGTACGATATGCGTCTTTGGTAAACAAAAAATATTACAAGCAAATTGTAACGTTCGTTTGTTTCCCTGTTGATCAAACTGCAATTACAAGTAAAAATCTGGAGAAAGCTCTTAAAAAAATTAAAAATCAAAATGTCACCATACTATATTTTGCTCGGTGCTTTACACTGGAGGCGATAAATATAATTAACAAAATGAATGGAGCAGCATTTACCCTAATTGAGTATCCTTGGACTGATGATGGATATAATCAAATTCGTGGAGGAACGTGGTAAATTCATATTTGTCGGACAGATAAATGCAGCAGAAAATGGAAGGAAACAGAATGCCATATATATTCATTTTATCTATAGATGTTTTATGGAAAGAAAATCGAGCTGGTTTATGTGGAAAATCCAGAAAAAACAATGAACCCGGAAACCGCAGAGATACCGGAGGCTGCCATTGTGGATATAAAATTCTACATTAAAAAAACAACTTTCATCAAAAAATGCCTGGGCTTCATTGTGTGGCAGATGGACTACAACAGGCCGTCAGATGCGGGTGACACAAGTTTGGGATTATGATGGCCATTCTGAATGGTGGAAATTATTATATGGTAAATCCAAATGAGAATCAGTATTTTACCTATAAATATAAGAGGACGATGAGTTTAAGAAAGAAAGCAGAAAAATAATAAAAAAGAAATTTTGCATCTTAAAGTTTTGCGGGTCTTTGAAACGATGAATCTTAGATGTGGTTTGTCGTTTTTTTCTATATGGGAGGGGAAGACAGCATAAATTTACATGTAACTAATTTGAGATAATAACTAAGTATCCAGAATACGATGAGAATGGAGATGAGCAGCGTGGCTGAGGATTTGTTGGGGACTGCAAAGCAGGAAATAGAAACTCTCTGGAGTTATGTACCAGAAGGAAAGCACGTAAAAACAGGTGATATCCGTAAATTATCATCCAGGCTTTTTCGGAGCATTCCAAATAAGGATTTGCATTTTGTTTTTATGCTGTGTGAGGAGTTTTTGGAGGAACATAATTGGGAGCTCGGTGTTATTGCCTTTGATTGGGCATTTCGGATGAAAAAAAATTATAATGGGGATACATATTGCATATTTTATAACTGGCTGAAGAAGTATGTCCGGGGCTGGGGCGATTGTGATGATTTTTGTACCCATGCATTTGGGGAACTTTTGCGACAGGATAAGTCTCTGTTTGCCAATGTAAAAGAGTGGACCCAGGACAAAGATTTTTGGGTTCGCAGGGCTTCGGCTGTGATTCTGATTCCGGCGATTCTTCATGATGATTACGAAAGCATTGATCCTTTTGAAATATCAGATCGTTTAATGAATGACGAAGATGATCTGGTGCTAAAAGGTTTTGGATGGATGCTTAAATCACTGTCACAGATAGATCCGTCTGCTGTCAAAGAATATTTGATCAGAAACCACAAAGTGATGCCCAGAGTGTCGTATCGGTATGCGTTGGAAAAATTTGACACAGAGACAAAAAAAAGATTGATGGCATTATGACTGGGATTGGGAGCAGAGAATAATGAATGGAGATGATGATTTTGAAACTATATGCGGTACGTTATGGAAAAAATTTTATATATGGGACACAGGGGACGATTTTCCGCGAGATTTCGGAGGGAAATAAACCCGTAAATTTATTATTTGTTTGAGATGGATGGGAAATACACGCTGGTGGATCCTGGAAAAGTTTGAGCGAGTATGAGAAAATACCGTGAGAATTTTTTGAATCTGTCAGCGTAGATTTAACAAGCGTCATTGAGCTGGTTGAGCGGTTCTTCCACAGGTAGTTGTTTTACTTTCTGTTTTTTATTTGCTACAATTAGCCTGTATCCTGGAATGGAAGGAAAGGAGGACGTTATGAACCAGAATGATTTAGGGAGTAAAATCTCCGAATACCGACAGAACAAAAGAATGACACAGGAGGAACTGGCAGGAAGAATCGGTGTAACACCCCAGGCATTGAGTAAGTGGGAGCGGGGGCAGAGCCTGCCGGATGTCTCACTGCTGACAGATCTTTGTCAGATACTGGGGTGTGGTGCAGATTATCTCTTGGGAATTGAAACTGTGAAAATAACAGAGAACAATGATGAAAAATCACAAAATGAGATCTGGACAAATCTCCGTAATTGTCTGGAGCCATTGGAGTTGACTTTCGGAAAGAATCTTGTGTCTGTATTTATAGATGAATCCTATGTGGAGCAGATCGTTCAAGTGAGGAAGAATCTCTCGGCGGAGGGGATTTTGATGCCGCTTATACGTGTACGGGATGATATGAATCTGGAAGCGGAAGAATTTAGGATCCTATCATATCACAGAGAACTATACAGGGGGACATCTCCTCAGGAGACAGACTGTATCTATAACTATATGATGGAGATATTGGAGAAGACGGTCAGAGAAAACTATGCCGAAATACTCAATCGTGATATCGTTAAGGAAATGGTTCAAAATCTGCAAAAGAGGTATCCGGTATTGATTTCTGAAACAGTTCCGAAAGTCTTTTCTTATGGCTTTTTGACGGATGTATTAAAACGTTTTGTGGCAGGCGGAAACAGCTGTTTGTACCTGGTTAAAGTCATTGAGATAATGGATGAAACGTTGCGGGAAAAAGGATCAGTATCCGTGGAGGAACTGGAAGAAGTGCTGGAGGAGCGACTGTTGCTGTTTCAGTAAGAAAAAACTATCAAATCGAGGAGAGCGACTAATGTCAAAGAAACCTCTGCAGGAACGCCTGCAGACAGCTTCCCGGAAATGGGGACTGACACAAATGGAGAGTATTTATGAAAAAGAAAACTGCGCTGTATTTGGTGGGGAATCTGCCAAGTATGGCGCAGTGATCTTAAAGATTGGCAGGGATGCTGCTTCCAGCACCAGTGAATTTCTGGCTCTGTCGGAAATGAAAGAAAAAGCCTGCTGCCAGGCATATGAGTTTGATGGTGAGAATGCTTTGCTCTTAGAAGAGAGAATTTCGCCGGGTACCGCCTTAAAAGAAGAGGCAGATTGGGAGAATAGAGCTGTTGTGTTTTCCCAGGTATTTGATAATATTCATGTTGCGCCAAAAGATGAGACGAGGTACAAGAGTTATCTGCATTGGGTTAAGGCCGCCAGCAGATCAGTACAGGATCACAAGAATAAACAGCTGGCTGACGGAATGTGCTGTGCAGTAGACATTGCTGTGAAGATGTTTGAAAAATATCCGGAGAGAGTGCTTTTACATGGGGATCTGCATCATGAAAATATTGTAAAGAGTGCTTCTGGAAATTATGTAGTGATCGATCCCAAGGGGGTTGTGGGGCCTTCTATTTTTGATGTCCCCCGTTTTTTGCTGAATGAGCTGGATGATAGAGAAGATTCCTTAGAAAAAATTCATATAAATAGAATGATTGAAAAACTGTCCCGCTTGCTCGGATTTCCGGCAGTTGACATATATCAGCTATTCTTTATGGAAGTAATGCTGGAGAATGCATGGCTTTACGAAGATGGAGAAGAAATATGGGAAAAAAATATTAATTTCGCATGGTTTCTGGCTCCTGGGTATTCTTTTTAGAAAAATGTAAATACTAAGAGATGAATTCTTTGAAAAGGAGCAAAGGGCATATGAAGAAATGGGAGTATGTGATCCGGGATGAGATTGGTATCCATGCAAGACCAGCGGGTGAGCTGGTAAAGAAAGCAAAAAAATACAATAGCAGGATCACTATCAGCAAGGATGGCAAAAGTGTAGAAGCCACAAAGCTGATGGCTGTTATGGGACTTGGGGTAAAATCTGGACAGACAATAGAAGTTTCAGTAGAGGGAGAAGATGAAGAGACAGCATTTAAGGATATAAAAGATTTTTTTGAAAAAAATCTGTAAAGGGAACCACCGGAAGATCTGTTATTTTCCGGTGGTTTTTTATACTTTTGCATAGCTCCATTCAGCTGTTTCAAAGTAAATACATATTCTAAATTTGTCTCAGATCCTGATTATTTTGTTTAATACTGGTTTTCATTACGATTTTTCTTGAATCTGCCTGCTATGATATGTATAATAGAAAAGGTACTGTCGACCTATCTCTATCTCAATGGTGTCATTGAGATAGCTGCTGGCAGCGGCAAAAGAAAATTTGGGGGAAATTGATATGTCAAAGATTTGGGAATTTTATGAGAACATGAATGAGATTGTGTATGCTGCGGATATGGATACTCACGAAATCATATATATGAATCCGAAGGCGTGTGAGGCTTTTGGAGTAGGGGATCAGGAGAAGGTAAGAGGGAAAAAATGTTATGAGGTGCTGCATCAGAAGTCCAGGCCCTGTGATTTTTGTACCAACAGTGTTTTGAAACCAGGGTTTTTTCATGAGTGGGAAATTTTCAACCCGGTTGTTAAAAAGAGCTTTAAGTTGAAAGATACGATGGTGGAGGCAGATGGAAGACGATGCCGGATGGAGCTTGCCATTGATATGAGTATTCAGGAGGAGCAGAAAAAGACGATTCAGAAATATACCAGCAATGAAAGTATGGTAAATGAGGGACTGCGTCTGGCACTGGCGGAGCCCAGACCGGAACGGTCGCTGGAAGTTCTACTTGCATATCTCGGTGAGCATTTAAAAAGTGAACGGGTTTATATTTTTGAAGAAAACCAGGATGGAACCTTAGATAATACCTTTGAGTGGTGCGGAAGCGATGTTGTTCCGCAGAAGGATGTACTGCAGAAGGTTCCCTTCGAGGTGGTTTCTCTCTGGTATCATACATTTAAAAAGAACAAAAATGTGATCATACAGGATGTGGAGGGGATCCGGGAAGAGGACCCATTGGCATATGAATATCTGAAGCCCCAGAGAATCCAGGCACTGGTGGTCAGCCCTCTTGTGGATAATGGAGAGATCATCGGTTTTTATGGGGTGGATAATCCGCCGGGAGAACTGTTGGATCATATTTCCATGCTGTTCTGGATCGTCGGTCATTTTATAGTGTCGATGCTGAAGCGCCGCATGCTGGTGAACCGCCTGGAAAAGCTGAGTATGTATGACCAGCTCACCGGACTTGGAAACCGACATGCAATGAAAGAATACCAGAGCAGTCTTTCAGATAAGGAAAGTCTCGGTGTGCTTTATTGTGATGTTATGGGCTTAAAATATGTCAATGATACCCTGGGCCATCAGGAGGGAGACCAGCTTTTGATGAGAGTCTGTGAGTGCCTGAACAGACAATTTGGTGATTATGCCCTGTTCCGTATCGGAGGTGACGAGTTCCTGGGACTGTGTCCAGGGATCTGCAGGAAAGAACTGGAGCACAGGTTAACCTTATTGGATCAGGATATGGAAGAAAATGATGCGAGAATGGCATTGGGGTATGTATGGGAGCCGCAATATAGCGGAGGGTTTGAACATCTTTTGATCGAGTCAGACCGCCGGATGTATGAAGATAAGAGAAGACGTAAAAATGCAAAAAAGAAGGAGAAAAGTGGAAAATGAAACAGTCATCAGAATTGAATACCTTACTGAGGCAGATCGACCATAAAGGGTATCCGGCGTATAAGCAGCTGAGGGGAGAATATCAGTTTCCAGGTTATGTGCTGGGCATAGACCATGTACAGGGAGATCCCTTTGCCGCACCCTCCAAAGTCAGCATCCATGTGAAGGGCGCACAGGCGGCATTTCCCCAGGACTTATACCGTCTGGCATGCCAGAAGACAGCGCTGGAGGATGCCCTGCTGCGGGAAATGGGCAGACAGCTCCGGGGTGTGTCTTTTCAGGCAAAAGGTTCTGGAAAGTCGGGTCTGATGTCAGTGAGCACTCCAGGGCAGGAGGTACTATCCCGGAGCGGATGTCAGCTGGATGGCAGGACAGGGGATATTGTTCTGCGCATGGAGATTGGATTTCCAGCAAATGGAAGGAGTATCAATGCCAGGGAGCTGGAAAAGATTCTGTTTGATTTTCTGCCAAAATGTGTCAGCCATAGTCTGTACTATAAAGCGCTGGATGCTGGTAAACTAAAAAGGACAGCTGAGCTGGCAGAGGATCAGCTGGCGATCCGACAGATACTGGCTGAACGTGGTCTGGTGGCATTTGTGGCAAATGGTTCCGTGCTGCCCAGGGAATCCGGAGTCAGCAGCCGCCCGATGAAGCAGGCAGTACCTTTTCAATCGCCGGCCTCCATGGAAGTAGAGCTTATCCTTCCCAATAAAGGAATTCTCCGGGGGATGGGGATTCCCAAAGGGATCACCTTGATCGTGGGAGGCGGATATCATGGAAAATCCACTCTGCTCAAAGCATTGGAACTCGGTGTTTACGATCATATTGCCGGGGATGGAAGAGAATATGTCATCACTGATGGGACTGCAGTGAAACTTCGTGCAGAGGATGGCAGAAGTGTTAAAAATGTAGATATCTCTTATTTTATCAACAATCTTCCCAACGGCAAGGATACGGTGAAATTCTGTACGGAAGACGCCAGTGGAAGTACTTCTCAGGCGGCAAATGTAATCGAGGCGATGGAGGCGGGAAGCCAGGTATTCCTCATCGATGAGGACACCAGCGCCACGAATTTTATGATCCGGGATGAATTGATGCAGCGGGTGGTGCACCGGGAACTGGAACCCATCACACCTTATATTGAAAGAGTCCGGGAGCTGTATGAGGATCACGGCATATCTACGGTTCTGGTGGCGGGAAGTTCTGGCAGTTATTTTCACAAGGCGGACTGTATTCTGCAGATGAACCGGTATGTACCTGCAGATATCACAGATTTTGCAAAGGAAGAGGCAAAGGCATTTCCGGTGCTGGAGGAATTGCCGGCGGAGGTTCAGCCCTCTTTTGAGCGGATATTCAATCAAAACCGTAAACTGACAGGCAGTGACCGGATCAAAATGAAGACGATGGGGATGGACGGTATCAGTATAGACAGAGAGACCATCGATCTTCGGTATTTAGAGCAGCTGGCAGATCCAGAGCAGCTATCCATGCTTGCTCAGATCGTTAAATATGCAGAATTGAATGTGCTGGATGGTAAAAAGACACTGGCACAGGTGATAGATATTTTGGAGACACTGCTGACTCAAAAAGGATTTGGCGGTATCTGCGGTGAAAGAAATGTAGCTTCCGGTCTGGCGATGCCGAGAAGGCAGGAGATCTTTGCCTGCCTGAACCGTTACCGGAGATTATAGGTAAGTAATAGGAATCTGGGAGAGGAGGAAAATACTTTGGAGCGAAGCAGGATGAAAGATATGACGGTGGGGTCACCGATCCGGCTGATCCTTGGCTTTGCCATACCGCTGTTTTTTGGCATGTTGTTTCAGCAGTTTTACAGCTTGATGGATATGGTCATTGTTGGAAAGTTTCTTGGGGCAAAGTCTCTGGCAGCAGTGGGTGCTACCGGCTCCATCAATTTTATGATCATAGGTTTTTGCATGGGAGTCTGCAATGGCTTTGCTATCCCCGTAGCCCAGCGTTTTGGGGCAAAGGATGAAAAAATGCTGCGGTGTTTTGTGGCAAATAGTGTATGGCTTTCGATTCTTTTTGCTTCTGTCATGACACTGTCTGTTTGTTTGCTCTGCCGGAATATACTGGTCTGGATGGATACGCCCTCAGATATTTTCCATGAGGCATACCGGTATATTTTTATTATTTTTATTGGTATCCCAGCCACCTATCTCTACAATCTTCTGTCGGGGATCATCCGTTCCCTGGGGGATTCTAAAAGTCCATTGATCTTTCTGGTTATCTCCTCTGTGCTGAATATTGGACTGGATATGCTGGCGATCGTGGTTTTTCATATGGGAGTGGCAGGGGCAGCAGGGGCGACGGTATTGTCCCAGGCGATTTCGGGAGTCCTGTGCCTGTTTTATATCAAGAATAAATTTCCTATTCTGCGGATCCGGAAAAATGAGTGGAAACTCCGGGGGAACTGCATCGGGCGTCTCTGCAGTATGGGGATTCCCATGGGACTGCAGTATTCTATCACTGCCATAGGAAGTGTCATTTTACAGACTGCTGTCAACGGACTTGGTTCTACAGCTGTAGCCTCTATGACCGCTGGTGGTAAGATTGCTATGTTTTTTTATTGTCCCTATGATGCTTTTGGCGCTACGATGGCCACCTACGCGGGGCAGAACGTGGGTGCCTGCCGGCTGGACCGTGTCACGAAGGGAATGGTACAGTGCAGCTGTCTGGCAGCGGTCTACTGTGTACTGGCAGGGGCATTCCTCATCGGTTTTGGGGATAAACTGGCGCTTTTATTTGTGGACTCTACAGAAGTAGAAATTATTCGGAATGTGTCAGAGCTCCTGCTTTGGAACAGTATTTTCCTTATTCCGCTGGCGCTGGTTAATATAATCCGCTTTTCCATCCAGGGACTGGGTTTTGGTAAACTGGCGATCTTTGCAGGGGTGGCGGAGATGGTGGGACGAAGTGTTGTGGGCTTTGGTTTTGTTCCTGTTTTTGGATTTACAGCGGCATGTCTTGCCAGTCCGGTGGCATGGATCCTGGCAGATCTGTTTCTCATACCTGCGTACCATCACTGTATACGAAAATTAGAAAAGATTATAGAAAAATAGAAGGAGAAGGGGCTGCACACTACTTTTTAGTGCGACAGCCCCCCTCTGGTTTTATATCTTATTTGTCGATGGTTTCTAATATTTATTCATTGTACGAGGCAAATCCAAGATCTTTCATTGTGCATGAGAGATTAAGATCATTGAAAAGCTGATTCCAAACGGATATACCAAGTTCTATGCTTTCTGCTGTTTTTGAATTCCAGTAGTCTTCGGTGCCGATGATTGTCTCAATTTTCCAATCTACAGGAGTGTTTTTAGTATACTTTGTAATATCCACAAGTGCAGATCCTTCAAAATATAAAGAATTTAATGAGGTTACCGATTCCCAAAGATTAAATTCACTGATTTGTGGATAGTCAGGAAGAATAGACAAATTTAATCCCATATTAAATGATTCGTCAGATAATGAGAAAAAGAATTTGCCGTTGGAGCCTCCCTGGCGATACTTGGTCAATGTATCGTATGTAGTTCCGTTTACTGTTACTTTTCTTTCTAAATTGACGGTGTTCTGTATTTCATTTAGAGTACCCTCCTCGAGAATAACATTTTTAAGCTCAGTAAAATTTTCTAAGTACATTTCGTTTTTTTCGGGAAGAAGTATAATGTCTGAATTTGAATTTTCAGGCTCATAAATGACTTCAACAGGATTTGTTACAGGAGTTCCGTCAGATATGGAAATCTTGCAGTCCTTTATAGTTATCTCATCTCCAGGGCGGAAAGGAGCGTGATTTGGGATATAAAACAGGATGGGCTTATTGATGTTTGTATCAGGATCTCTATCTCCATTTATTGCATCCGATGGTATTGTAAAAGTGAAATTGTAAGTGTATATACCGTCTTTTTTTATTGGACGATCAATAATTGTTGCATGTTTATGCCAGTCATCCTTCTTAATCTCATCAAAATCCCAGTCCAAAGCATTATAAATTGAAAGGTTGTTGCGGAGGTCAGAATCTATGACATGGAACATATAGGGATATGGTTTATCCGTACCGCCGATTGTGTAATTTAAAGAAAAACCTAATTCTGGCAGATCATGGTCTCCAGAGTTTTCTATAGTAATAGAATACTTTAATTCTTTATTCCGATAATCAATATTGCTGCCAGGTGTATGGTCATAAAGTATGGCTGGGCAAAACCAATAATCGTAATCAAGCTCACTGTAAGGGCATTTTATTGGTACAGTATAAGGGGTACCAGTAAATGGATCTTTTCCTGGCTCTTCTGCCAAATCATATATCAGGGTGGGAGTTGGCATTGGTGAACTGGAAGGACCGGTAGGAGACGAAGGGGCAGTTGTTACTGGCTGAAAGGGCGGCAGACTCGTACTAGGGTTTGGTGCTGGGGTTGAAGTCTGACCTGGGTTCTGAGTATTAGTGTTAATAGAAATGTTCTTTCCTTTTACTGTAACTTTGCAGGTATACTTCCGCTTACCTGCTTTTGCAGTAATTTTTGCAGTTCCTTTTTTCTTTGCAGTGACTACACCTGCTTTATTGACGGCAGCTACTTTACTTCGGGAAGTACTCCACTTTACTTTTTTCTTGTAATTTTTTAGTTTTAACTTCGTTTTTTTGCCTACAGTTAAAGTGATTTTTTTCTTGTTTAAAGCAATTTTTGCTTTGGCTTTTACACTCATTGCATTTTCTAAAAAACTCCCTGAAACCAGTAGAGAAAGTGTAAGAACAATGCTGAGCATTTTGGGGTTTGCATTTTTCATAAGTAGTCCTCCAAATAGTTGATTATTATTTCTGATTTGATAATTCTGCGAATCAGATATATTAATTATACTATAATAAAAATTACAAAACAAGATATAATAATATGAAATAATGGTAATGTTTTAGTATTAAATATTTATTGGTGTGCACACTTTTTAATGTTTCCCACTCATCATTTACCTGTCCAGCCAATCCATTTGAAAAATTTCTGCATATGTGGTAAGATGTAAGCGGTAATGTAAGAAATGATGAAATGGAGGAAAAGAAAATGGCGAAGATTACGATGACGACACCCCTTGTGGAAATGGACGGGGATGAGATGACACGAATTTTATGGCAGATGATAAAAGATGAGCTCTTACTGCCATACATAGATTTAAAGACGGAGTATTACGATCTCGGTCTAGAATACCGGAATGAGACCAATGATCAGGTGACAATGGATTCCGCGGAAGCTACAAAAAAATATGGTGTGGCTGTAAAATGTGCTACCATTACCCCAAATGCGGCAAGAATGACAGAGTACGATCTGAAAGAGATGTGGAAAAGCCCGAATGGTACGATCCGGGCAGCCTTGGATGGAACGGTTTTCCGTACCCCAATCCAGGTAAAGGGCATCGATCCCTGCGTAAAAAACTGGACGGCGCCCATCACTCTCGCCAGACATGCTTACGGTGATGTATATAAAAATACAGAGATCAAAGTGCCGGGAAAAGGTAAGGCAGAACTCGTATTTACAGCAGAGGATGGTACAGAGATCCGAGAGACCATTCATGAATTTGATGGCCCTGGTATCCTTCAGGGGATCCACAACACAGACAAGTCCATCGCCAGTTTTGCCAGGTCATGTTTTGGTTATGCACTGGATATAAAACAGGATCTGTGGTTTGCCACCAAGGATACGATCTCTAAAAAGTATGATCACAATTTTAAGGATATTTTCCAGGAGATTTATGATAAAGAGTACAAGGAAAAATTTGAGGCGGCAGGCATCGAGTATTTTTACACTCTGATCGATGATGCGGTGGCGCGTGTTATGAAGGCAGATGGCGGCTTTATCTGGGCCTGCAAAAATTACGATGGTGATGTGATGAGTGATATGGTATCCTCTGCCTGCGGTTCCCTTGCTATGATGACCTCTGTGCTGGTATCCCCAAGCGGCGTGTACGAGTACGAGGCGGCTCATGGTACAGTGCAGAGACATTATTATAAACATCAGAAGGGGGAGGAGACTTCCACCAACTCTGTGGCTACCATCTTTGCCTGGACAGGAGCACTGCGCAAGCGCGGTGAACTCGATGGCATCAAAGAGCTTCAGGAGTTTGCAGACAAGCTGGAAAAGGCTACCTTGAAAACCATTGAAGATGGTAAGATGACAAAGGATCTTGCACAGATCACAAGTCTGGAAAATGTGACAGTATTAAACAGCCAGAATTTTATCAAAGCGATCCGGGAGACCATGGAAGCGCTGTAAGGTTTTGGGGTGGGGCAAAATATCCTTTGACCCTGACATTATTATATCTGGTGTGGGTGATCCACACCTGATTGCATCTAATTAGAAATGCTGTACTGGAGGATGGATTGGATGGTGAATATGGATAAAAAGATATCGGTGATCGTCCCTGTGTATAATGCCGAAACATATCTGCCCCAGTGTATCGAGAGTATATTACGGCAAGACTATGAAGCCCTGGAACTGTTGCTGATAGACGATGGTTCCAGTGATAAGAGCGTACAAATCTGTGAAGAGTATGGGCGTCAGTCTGGGCAAATAAGAGTTTTGACGCAGAAAAACAGCGGCGTTTCTGCTGCCAGGAATATGGGAATCCAGCATGCCGAAGGGGATTATATCCTATTTGTGGATGCGGATGATTATCTGCCGGGATCCGGTGTGATCTCCCACATGGCGTCAGAAATGGGCGAGGCGGACATCCTGGTGGGAGATTATATGCGGCTTTGGAATGGTAAAATGCTTCCTGCCGGAAGCTGCAGCAGTTTTAGCGGATTTCTACCGGAAGAGGGGGCGTTTCGCTTCCGGGGGTTTTTCTCTGTGGGGACGCTGTCTTATGTGTGGTGTAAGATGTACCGGCGATCATTCTTGCAGGAAAACCAGCTGTGTTTTGGAGATTATACCTATGCAGAGGATAAACTGTTCAATTTTCACTGTTATATCCAGGGGGCAAAGTATGCATTTCTTCCGGAACCAGTTTACGTTTACCGGAAAAACGATGCCTCCGCTTCCTATCGATTCCGGCCGGATTCAGTCAGGGGCTGGATGGCGATCGCAGAGGAACTGGAACGCTCGGTGGGTAAGGAAGCGGGGGATAAAGGTTTCGAGGATCTGACGGCCTGCACGATATTTTTTGCGGCTTTTTTTGACGGAAAGATGAATTATGAGTATGGTGGAAAGACTCTTTCGGCGGTGAAAAAGGTGTTGAAGGAATATGCCTCTTATCCTCTGGCTAAGAAATATTTTTCGTTACTTGCCAGAGGGAAGCTGTTAAAAAATATATCGCCTTTCTTGTGGAAAGGAATGGTCTGGGGATTTGCCTGGGGGATGTGGCTGCACTGCTATGGAGTTCTTTCTCTGGGGATCAAGCTGCTGATCGACTGGCGAATTGATGAGAGGCTGTCTGATACTGGGTTGCGGGAAGGATGAATAGACTGTGGGAGCTTCTTTATCAGAGACCAAACTTGCCCAGTGGGACAGGGAACACAGAGCGTTATTATATGAAACTGCATCAGATGAATTTGAAGTACTGCATCATGCGGCAATGGTGTGTTGAGCCCAGGAACTACAAGCAGGATTTAGAGGTAGAGTTATGAATAATAAACAGATTTTAGAAATTGCAATGAAACAATCTGCCATTGACAGTAGCTGCCACTGGCAGGATTTTAAAGAGATGGAAAACAAAGTGGTCATTTCCCAAAAGAAAGAAAATGCCAGAAAATATCTGGAGCTGCCTTTCATCTGTGACCTGACCTCGTATGGAAATAATATTGTTGCTTCCGTTTGCGAAGAACTGGAGGAGATTGTAACAAAGTACATAAACAAATATGCGTTTGAACATTGTTTTGAAACGCCGGACCTGCATGATTTGATGAATCGTATCCGCCCTAAGGGGTATGATGTATGTTTCATGGCAGAGTATTCACTTCCAGATGTGGATGTTTTACTTGAAGGCGGACTGGCTCAGAGACTGCAGAAGAGCTGTCCTTACGAGATGCGGCTGTTGGAATCAGAAGATTTTCATGAACTATATACTGACCAGTGGGGCAATGCTCTTTGTGAGAAACGAAAAGAGCTGGATGTGATCGCTGCGGGCGCTTATGATAAGAATAAGCTGATCGGACTGGCGGGGGCTTCCGCAGATTGTGAGTCCATGTGGCAGATCGGGATTGACGTCCTTCCAGAATACCGCAGAAGGGGAGTTGCAGCGGCGCTGACCAGTAAGTTAGCAGTTGAAATCCTGGACCGCGGTATTGTACCGTTTTAT
This sequence comes from uncultured Eubacterium sp., assembly GCA_910585745.1. Classification (GTDB taxonomy): domain Bacteria; phylum Bacillota; class Clostridia; order Lachnospirales; family Lachnospiraceae; genus Eubacterium_F. The sequence continues at coordinate 22,646 of CAJUFM010000004.1, forward strand.
TGCTGTGCCTGGTCCAATATTGCTTCGATCCGAAATGCGGTTGCCAGTGGTTTTCGCCCTGCCTGGGTGCAGATCACGGTGAAGAAACTGGAAGAAATTGAGGAATTTTTGAAGTGATCCAATTTTTTCTATATTCCTGCTTCTCCATTTCACGGGTATGATCTAAAACATATTGCAATTCATTCGTTGCTTTTTCACGGTCATAGGTAAGATACGCCGTTACTGGCGTAAAATTTGAAACCGTGTTCGCAAACAGGTGTGTGCGCATTCAGGTTGTTGATTAGTATTTGCAAATCATCAAGAAATGACAGTAGCTTTTTTCTGTCTTTTGGCAGTTGCCCGTGAAACTGGTACGCATTGGAAGCTCCCATTGCGGCAAAGATAGTAGGTATCTGCAAATTTTCAATGAGTGTCTGTACCTCTTTGTATTTTTCGAGTTCACCTTCCTCATCTCCACGACCTGCCCCGGAAATACTTACTAAATAAAAGAAACTGTAATGAATGCCGGCTGCATCTAATCTTTTGCAATGCTCTATGATGTCGGCAGATGTATATCTATATCAACTGCAGGGCTTCATCATCGTCCGTTTGCATATTGTCGATATTACGGAATCGAGTCTGACAAAGCAGCTTCGGGAACTGGAAGCAGACGGATTCGTTACCCGCCATGATTATAATGAAGTTCCTCCCCATGTGGAATATAACCTTACTGACCTGGGGAAAAGCTTCATTCCCGTTTTTGAACATATGAAACAATGGGGCGACGAAAATCTCTAAGAATTAATGTAATCTAACCAGGGAATATATCGGAACGACAAGAAATATGGGGTGCTGCGTTTGCTATGCCCTATATTTTTGTGGTAAATGGAGAATGAAAGTGTTATAATCAAGGAATCAAGTTGAACATTGGAGGATCGTCAAAGATGGTAGATTATAGTATTCAAAATAAAAGGGCTTGGGAATATAATGCGTATGAGTTCTGGGTGAAACAATCAGGCACACCAGTTGATAGAGCAAAAAAGGACTTAGAAAATCCTATGGGTATGTTGAAAAAATATTCTGATTACTTTGACACTTACAATGGTATCAAAGTAGCAAACATATGTGGCTCTTGCGGAAAGAAGGCGGTTCCTTTAGCTGTTTTAGGAGCAGAAGTTACGGTTTTTGATATTTCAGAAGATAATAAGAAATATGCGCTGGAAGTGGCTGCAGCTACAAAAGTTGATTTGAATTTTGAAGTATGTGATATTTTAGAAATTGATATGGAGAAATACGGAAAATATTTTGATGTGGTGTTTATGGAGGGGGGAGTATTACATTATTTTCATGACATTGATGAGTTTATGGGCATTATGTATTCGTTATTGAAAGACAATGGAAAAATGATATGTAGTGATTTTCATCCATTTACAAAAATATCAGATCTATTGAATTTGGAACAGCCAACTATGAGCTACTTTTCAACGGAAATTTTTGAAGGAGAAATGGCGCATGCCCGTTTTTTTGAGGAAAAGGTCCGAGAGCAGATGCCTAAGTGCAGTTATAGAAAGTATACAGTTAGTGAGATTATCAATTCAGTCATTAATAGTGGTTTTACGTTAAGAAAGTTTGATGAACATCCTGCATGGACAAATGAGAAGATACCGGGCGAGTTCACGATTGTAGCGGGTAAGTAATAACTTTTAGGATGTATGTGGAGTAGAATGATATATTTTGTGTAAACTGTATATTTATGAGTTGATAGAAGTGTGGTTCCCAAAGGGGGTATGTTCAATGAAAAAAAATTAATAAGTCGCATTATATTTCTTTTCTTTTGCAGCAGTATAATATTTGCGACACAATACGAAGTCGTTAATAAAAAGAATATTCCCAGTAGCAGCTGCTCAAATCGAAGCATTATAAAAGGAAAAGATATGGTTCAGTACGAAGGTTGGATATATTATTCCAATCAGGAAAAAGGAGGAGGAATTTATAGACAAAGTATTGACGGTTTATGTTTGGAAAAACTAAATGATGCAAAAAGTGATTATATAAATATTGTAGGTAATAGTATTTATTTTCGTCAGGTTCGTGAGCATGCAGTTTGTAAAATGAGTTTGGATGGATCAAAAATCTCAATAATAAAAAAATCTGCTCCGATACGGATGCTTGATGTCATTAATAAATCAATTATTTATTCGGATGGTGAAAATATTTATTGTATTCAAGATGGAGTCGGGGAAAAAACGATGTTAGATGTTGACTGTCCTATAATAGATTTTTCAATATCAAATAATGGTTTATTGTATTCATATGTAGAAAAACTGGATGGAAAAGAAAGTGTAAGGCAAAAGTTAGTACTACGGTGATCAATAGTAACCGAACAGCGACGGATGCTTGACAATAACAGGTAAAAGTGATAGATTTAGACTAAGTATTTTTGATGTTTCAGAAGCACTGTCAATAAAAAAAGGGGAGGTATTTTAATATGAAATGCACCAGGAAGTGTACAGGACTTTTGCTGGCTGCTGCATTAGTAGCGCAGGTGGTCATGCCGGGAGCACAGGTAGAGGCGAAAAAGGCATCTAAGCCGGTACTCTCAAAAAAAACGGTTAAAGTTAAGGAAAAGACAAAGAAGAAAGTTACGGTAAAGAATGCGAAGGGTTATAAGTTAACGGTTAAGTCTAAAAATAAAAAGATTGCTACTGTTTCGAAACAAGGTAAAACGGCATTTGTGGTAAAAGGCGTAAAAGCTGGAAAAACAAAGGTGGTTTGTACCGCGAAAAAGAAAAAGAAAAAAGTAACATTAACATGTACGGTAAAGGTTGATAAGAGGCGCAGTAACGTGATACAGCCTACCGTATCGCCAATAGCAACAAACAATAATGCAGGAGTTACGGCTACACCGGAACCTGCAGCTACACCGGAACCTACTGCCACACCGGAGCCTACGATTGCTCCGTTCCCGGAGACAGATACATTTTCTGATGTTCCATATGGATTTGCAGATGCTTCGGAGAATGTGGAAAAGGGAAAGATGGAAGAGTTTACTTATGTATCAAAGACGACAAATAAGACACATAAGGTTCTTGTACAACTTCCTGCAAATTATTCACAGGAGAAACAGTATCCGGTATTATATCTTTTCCATGGTGAAAATGATACGGAGAGCATATGGAACGATATGGAGGCAGATCAAATTATAGATAATGCAGTGACATTTAAAGCTGCTGAAGATATGATTGTAGTTATGCCAAATATCAGTAGTGACAAAGATGAAGATGTTATGAAGGATTTTGCTGATGTTTTAAAACCGGAGGTAGAAGCAAAATATTCGGTAGCAAAGGAACGCCATAACACGGCAGTAGCTGGGTACGGTCTGGGTGGCCGCATTGCATTGAACATTGGTCTGTCACTTCCTGAACAGGTAGCATATATGGGCGCATTCGCTCCGGTGGAAGGGTTATTGCCATATGATGGGGGAAATGGTTACTTCAATAACACTAGTTTCCGTATTGATGAAAAATATAAAGATATTACATTCCTTATGATCCAGAAGGGAACGAGTGATGATGTAGCAGGCGAAGCTCCGGATTCCTATTATAAGACATTGGCAGATAATGGATCAGAATGCCTGTATCTTAAGATGGATGGAGCGCATGATCAAGAGTTATTTAAAGCTGGTTTATATAATTTTGCAAGACGTATATTTAAACGCGGTACACAGGATGAAAGTATTGTAAATGGATTTGTTACAAAAGTACCTTATTCAGCAACGAAACCAACTACTCACAAAGGTAAAATTGAGAAAATAGAGTATGATACCGAGACATACGATCCGGGCAATTCACAGAAGATTCAGAAATGGGCAAATGTTTATCTGCCATATGACTATGATCCTGAAAAAAAATATAATATCTTATATTTGATGCATGGCGGAGGTGAGAATGCTGATACATGGATTAAAGGGGATAATATATATGGTGACTATACTCACAACAGGGATATGCTTGACCGGCTGTTTGAGGACGGATACTGTGAATCCTGTATCATTGTAAACCCTACCTTCTATCGTCCGGAAGGCGCTCCTGAACCTAGCGCCGCAATGGACCTTACCATTCTGTTCCAGTACGAATTGCGTAATGACTTGATTCCGGCTGTTGAGGCCAAGTATTCTACCTATGCAGGTGGTGATGTATCAATAGAAAGTTTGAAGGCAAGCCGTATGCATCGTGGATTTGCAGGATTATCCATGGGTTCTAACACAACATACCACTCTGCATTCTTCGGAAATTATGACTTGTTTGCATGGTTTGCCCCATATTCAGGTTACTTTGGGACAGACAATGGAAATGATGCTGATGCAGATCGGTTTAATAAAATAATTGAGGAGGGCCAAGCAAATGGTATGCCGCTCGGGTTTATATACTGTGGTAATGGATCGGAGGACTTCGCACTGTCAGGACAGTTAGATTTAATGCAGAAAGCATTGGTTCGTTCCAACATTTTGGTTCCCGGCCGCAATTTTGATTTTGTCATAATACCAGGTGGAGTACATGATATGAATCAGTGGCATATACATTTGTACAATACATTAAAGATCTTCTTTACAAAAGAATAGAATAGCCGATAAACAAAAAATGGGGCTGTCGCATGAGCGAATGAAAATTCGTGAAGCGGCGGCTTCATTTGTGTCAAAAGAGTACCGCAGGAATTATCAAGGACATGGTGCTATCACAAAAAAGCAGGATATAGAAAAGGCTGTAAAAATATCTTTGATATTTGAAAGGATATAAAACAGCCGCAATGTCCATTTCCATAAGATACTAGAAAAACTCCCATATTTTATTAGGAGTTTTTTTAGTGCTTGGGGGGGGGGGCTCGTGAGATTGGTCATAGTATAAACTAGGATTTAGAAACCGCTACGTCATTTCTAAATAGTGTCTGCTAATTGACGCTAGAATACTTGATTTTACTGACTTTTTCCCTGATATTTGGTATAATATTTGCAAGGGTTTTAATAAAATGGATTCATTTTCCTTGCAGATTTTCGAAGGATTTCACGAGTAAAGGGGCACAAATCATGTACAAACCAATTGACAAGTTACAACATTCGTTTTTGGATTTTAATCAGCCTATGGGGCTTCACATGAATCCGGACAATCGCTGGATTAAAATGGCGGATCGTATCCCATGAGATGAATTTGAAATGAAATATAATGACACTTCAACAGAAGATACCAACAAAGGAACATTGACACTGGATGCAACCTGTGCACCGGCAAATATCCGTTATCCACAGGAAAATTATTTATCTTGGTGGATAACTGGATTTAATCCCAATATTCAAAATGTTAGAACGGCAAAAGATTTAAAATTAATGTGTACGGCAGATTTTTCAAATGTTTCACAAGATTTGAGAAAGGCATATATAAAATTGGGGAAAAAGTATAGGAAATATTGGAAGGTTAATGATAACAAAAAGACAGCAAAGTTTAATTGGTAGTTTTTGAATAGTTGTCATTGTTGATGTAAAGAGGAAAATTGGTGCATGGGTGTGCATTTCCCTGGTTGAAGATATCAATGTTTTAGGATGCTTCTATGAAATCGGAAAGTGCCCATGCAGTGATTTTCGTATATAAAACCCATGATGCTTGTCAGGGAGGATAATGTTTTTTAGTAACATGAAAGGGATGGTTATAAATGAAAAAACGTATTTTATATTTTGCTTTATGTATAAGCATCATAGGCATTGTGAACGACCAGCTGGTGCTGGAACTGTCTGAGGGCGGCAAAGTAAAGAAGCGGTACATCCGTGGGAATGACCGAGGTTACGGCAGTAACCTTGTTTATAGTGACAGGGGAGAAGACAATGCTTCTGGCAGGGAAGATGGGAAATTGTATTATGTGACGGATCCCCATGGAAATGTGGTGCAGCTGACGGATGAATCAGGGAAGGTTGTCAAGACTTATGAGTATGATTCCTTTGGGAACGAAGTAAATCCGGATAATAAGGATGATAACCCCTTCCGTTACTGTGGGGAGTACTATGATAAGGAGACGGGGGAGGTCTACCTAAGGGCGAGGTACTACCAGCCGGGAGCGGGGAGGTTTCCATATACGCAGTGTGGAATATACAGAAGAAATTGAAGGATAAACCGTATACTCAAGGAAGAAAATGTTTTACCGGGGATGGGAAGTGCTTAAATAAAAAACTAAATAAGGAGAAGAAAGTCAAATGAAAAATATAAAACTATTTAGTATTATGCTGGTTTTTTTATGTTGCGGGGTGCTTGTTTCGTGCGGAGGATATAGCAGTTTTGAGGCAGCGAAAAATACATCAGCAGTTTCACCGGATAATAAGGTGAAAAGCTCTTCATTACCAGTACAAACCAATATAAAAGGCAATGAACTGGAAAAATCAGATGCTTCTGAAAACAAGGGGGATGAAACTACTACAGAGCAGCCACAAAAGAAAAACGCACTAGAGGAGCTGTCAGGAGAAATAGGAGGCTGCAAGGCATCCGACTGGGAGAAGAAAATAGATGAAAATGAGCAGTATATATTTGTTTTGATAAATGAAAAGTCCAAGCAGACTGGATCCGGAGACAAATAAGAGAAAGGAACTTGTGGACGATAATGTGAGCCATGCGGTTTTTCATAATAACAAGTTGTATTATATAAAAAGAAGGTATGAGGAAAAGATCCGCTGTCTGGATCTGGATTCGGGAAAAGATGTTGTGGTGCGTAAATTGGAAGATAAAGAGAAAAAGTCACATTATGCAGAGCTGTTTACATACAGGGATCAACTATGTTATGTATTGGCAGGGCAGCAGCGGCAGATCCGCATATTAGGAGAAACAGGGGAGGATTCACTGCTGCTTTCCCTGGAGAAGGATTAGGTATGGCGCTGGGAGCTTATTGACCATTTTGACCGCATTATTAATTATGATGAAAACCTTTTGTATTATGTATATACCAAGGAGGAACAATCATGGCTGTGCTGTTATGATGAAGGGGAGAAATTTCAGATGAAGCTGCCTGAAGACTATTGGGAAGGCGGTTATGTGTGTGATGGATATTTCTTTTATAATACGAGTCAATCGAGAGGCTACATCAGTAAGTGTGTACCGCTAAATGGTTGACCATTTTCAGTAGTAAGTTCTTACATAGTTAAAATCCTTAATATTAACTGGTATTTGATGTAAAAATATGATACAACTAATATGTGGAATAATAGGACTTTCTAAGAAGAATAGTAGAAGGTGTAAGTTTTATTGTCGAAGTAATATTAAAAAATCAGCATGGGCTTGTTTTATGGGAAAAAGTATGTATATTTTAGAGTACTACGAAGAAGTTGAAAATGGGGATTTATCCTATGACAGATATAGTTTGCTTGGTATCTTCCTGACAGAGAAAGAAGCGGAAGAAAAAAGGGATCAGATCATCAAGGAGTGGGAATTAAGGAGAGATACTCTTTATGTGAGTATGATTGATATTGGAAACTCACAATGGGAAGGGGGTTTTATATCTGAATAGGAATGATGTTATATATGCATTGTATCATATTTACGATAGTAAAATTGATGGCATGATCATTAGGGAAACAAAAAGAATTGGATTTTATGCTACAAGGAAAGAGTGCGAGGAGAAAATTATTAAGTTTCACAAATATATTGGTTTTAGGGATTATCCGATTTCCTGTTTTAAGATCCTGGAATACAGAGTGGGAGAAGTATATTGGAAAAAGGAATTTATTTGTGAGAAGGAAACGGAGCAGTGAACCAGGGATATCCCTCACCCGCCAGGGTTTACAACCCCTTGTTTATGTAGTATAATGAAAAAATATTAGAAGGATGATAAGGTAAAGGAGAATCAGAAACATGCCGTTAGGATCGGAATCTGGCAGAACTTTGTACCAGCTGCGGTATGCTGCCGGGATTTACTGGCTGCTTGATATGAGCCAGCCGGGATATCCTTATAGAAAACCGCTGCCTCTGAATGAGATGGGAGCCTCGATCTGGAGAAGGATGGAAAAGGGGATGGGACTGGAAGAGATTTCGGCGGAGCTGGCAGCGGAATATGGGGTTTCTCAGGAAGAGGTGGGAAAGGATCTCTGGGAATTTTGCCAGCAGCTTGAACGGCAGGGAATAAAAGCGCATAAATGAGGCAGATCTGAATGAGACGGCGTGGAGGCAGAAATGAATATTTTACTTATTGGAGGCACGGGAAGTTTGATGAATCAGATGATCATCAAACTGAGAAAAGAAGGGCACAGGGTGTATCTGCTGACGGGAGAGCAATTCGGTACAAGTTCCTATGCAAAAGTATTTGAACGTTATGATTTTTCTTATGATAATAGTAGTCTGAATGAGATATTTGAAAGTGTTAACCCGGATGTGGTTTTATTTCTGGGAGCATATGATCCTAACTTTTCCTGGCAGAATAGGGAACGGGATTCTGTGCGGTATATCTCATCGCTTATGAATCTGCTGACAGCATATGCCAGCGTGAGACAGGGGCGGTTTGTCTACCTCTCATCGGAAGAGGTGTACCGTGGAAATTTTGAGGAAAATATTACAGAGGATGTAACCAGCTGTGGGGAAGGGTTCCGGGGAATGGCGCTGGTACAGGCTGAGTATCTCTGTAATAATTTTAGGGAAATTCAAGAACTGGATATTGTGGTACTCAGGCTGGATCATCTGTATGGTATTCCGAAAGACCGAAGCCAGCTGGATGGGCTTTGTGGTACCATGTGTGTAAAGGCACTGGAGCAGGGATATCTTCTTGCGAACCCCAGCGTTACCCAGTCTCTCTTATTCGAGTCAGATGCTATAGAGTTTATTTATCAGTTTATGAATAATAAGAAGACAGGATATTCTCTGTATCACATCTCTTCTTCAATTCCAGTGACAGAGCTGCAGATCGGAGAGATCCTGTGCCGGTCGATTGGTGATGATACGGAGCTGGTAGAGGCGAAAGAGCTGGAAGAGAATCGGAAAGTGCTTTCCAATCAGCGGTTTATCAGTGAATTTGGAGCTGCTGTCTGTCAACCACCGGAAGATGGGATCCAGAGAGTGGCTTCTTATATCATGAAACATAAAGAGGTATTTAAACAGGAGAAGGAAGAAAAAAAGAGATTTGGCGGGCACATTTTCCGAAAATTTGGGTGGTTTTTTAAGGCATGTGTCCCATTTATAGAAAATATGGTCTGCTTTATACCATTTTTTATGTTAAATAACAGAACGGTAGACAGCTGGTATTTTTCCAGGCTCGATTTTTACCTGCTGTATGTATTGCTTTTTGCTGTGGTCTATGGACAGCATCAGGCAATTTTTTCAGCTGTGCTGGCGGTTTGCGGCTACTTGTTCCGGCAAATGTACACCCGCAGCGGGTTTGAAGTGATGCTGGATTACACCACCTATGTCTGGATGGCGCAGCTATTCATACTTGGTCTGGTGGTGGGGTATATGCGGGATCAGATACGGGCGATCCGAACCGAGGGCGCAGAAGTACAGAAGAGTCTGGGACGCCAGCTGAGGGATATCAAAGATATCAACAGCAGCAATGTCCGGGTGAAAGATGTACTGGAGCGGCAGGTAATCGATCAGAAGGATAGTATTGGAAAGCTGTACAGCATCACATCTACTCTGGATCAGTACACGCCGGAAGAGGTCCTTTTTTACGCGGTGGAGATCTTATCTAAGATCCTGCGCAGTCCAGATGTGGCAATCTATACGGTATATAATTCGGATTACGCCAGATTGTTTTCTTCCAGCTCGGAGGTGGCGCGCAAGCTGGGGAATTCCATCCGCTATCCGGAGATGGGAGAGCTGTATGAGAGCCTGAAAGAGCGTAAGGTGTTTATTAACCGCAAGATGGATGAAAGATACCCTTTGATGGCAAATGCCATTTATGACAAAGAAGAAATGAATATGATCGTAATGGTATGGGGAATTCCGTGGGAGCGAATGACACTGGGGCAGGCAAATCTGCTCGTTGTCATCAGTTATCTGATCCAGAATGCTATGCTGCGGGCAAGCCGTTATATGGCAGCTCTTGAAGAGCAGAGATATGTGGAAGATACCCAGATCCTGGAGCCGGAGGCATTCAGTGCTCTTGTGAAAGCCTATCATAAGGCAAAAAAGAAGAACCTTACTGTCTGTACACTGTTGCAGATCCAGACTGAATCCCAAGATTATGAGCAGATCGGAAAAGTGTTGATGAAAAATTTGCGGCAGACTGATTATATGGGGACAATGGGGGATGGGAAGATGTATGTGCTTCTGGCAAATACGGTCCGGGTGGAAGCGGACATTGTGATCAGCAGGTTTTCAGATGCGGGAATAGAAAGCAAGATCGTAGAGAGAATTGAGGAATGAGTTCAGATATGGAGAGATTCATTGTTCTGGTTATTATCAATATACTGGTGGCAGCGGGGTATCTGATCTGGAACCGGATTCAAAATAAGGAGCGGCCTCTCAGTTATATTTCCAAAGGAATGGTGATGGTATTATGCCCCGTTCTTGGCGCCCTTTTTGTTTTTCTGGGATATATCATTTACCGTTGCTTTTTCTCCCAGGAGGTAGATCTGGAGGATGTGATCTTTAAAAAGGACCGGGTAAAGACTTTTACCCATGCGGATGAGGAGCGGGGGCGCACTGTCGTTTCCATGGAGGAGGCATTAGCTGTTACGGATAAAGATAACTTGCGTACCCTGATGTTAAATGTGGTACGGGGGGACATCCGGGAATCCCTGGCAGCCATCTCTCTGGCATTAAACAGTGAGGATTCGGAGACTTCTCATTATGCGGCTTCGGTTCTTCAGGATGCACTGAATGATTTCCGGACAACGGTGCAGAAGTGCTATAATGAGATTCAGAAGCGGGAAGAAAATCAGCAGGAATACATCCGTATCCTCATTGACTATATGAATCAGGTGCTGCGGCAGCAGGTTTTTACGGATATGGAACAGAGATCTTTTGTGGAACAGATGGATTCGGTCTGTGAATTATTATACATGGAACAGCCGGAACAGATGACCAGCCGTTACTATGAGGCGGTCAGCATGCGGCTGCTGGAGATCCGGGAGTTTGACCGGTGCAGGATCTGGTGCGGGCGGGCAGCAATACATTATCCGGATACGCTGGCCACCTATACATGCCAGCTGAAATTGTTTTTTTCCATTGGGGACAAAGAGCATTTTTTTGAGGTTCTCTCACAGCTGCGCAGTTCCAAAGTGGTGATTGACAATGAGACGCTGGAGCTCATCCGGGTATTTCAGCAATAAGGAAAGATAGAAGGTACTGCAAATGTCAATGAAGCTTTATACAATATTACAGTTTACCGAAATTTTAGGCGTATATATGATCATGACAGTATTGCTGCCTGCCTTCGTCCTGCATAACAGGATAAGAGAACGCAGGCTTGCCCAGAAGTTTTTTATCTGTATGCTGTCAGGAAACTTTTATATTATGAATCTCGTTTTTTTGCTGCAGCTTCTTCATATTTCTAACCGTTTTACGCTGATCACCGGTACCTTTATTCCGGCTTTTATTCTGTGGCGGCGGCTGAATAACATACATCTTATGCCTTTTTTTCGTGGTATCTGGCACAACCTGCACCGGATTTCAGATGGGAAAATGGGAGGAAAAACCGTTGTATTCCGAATCCTGGATCATCTGCGCCGGGATGTGGCGGCACTGGGACGTGCCCTTTTACAGAGTTTTAGGAAGCGGTGGCTGGAATGGATACTGGTGGCGGCAGTTTTGGTACTACTGGCAGTATTCTACGGTGTACAGCTTCTGCGGGGGTATGGATATACCGCTTCCGATACTCCGGTGCATCTGTACTGGATCAACGGAATGAGTAAAAATGATATCTTTATCGATGGAGTGTATCCCTTTGGCTACCATTGTGTGATCTATTATCTTCATGCCGTATTTGGTATAGACAGCTATGTTTTTATGCGGCTGTTTTCCTTTGTGCAGACGCTGATGCTTCATATGGTTCTGCTGGGATTTATCCGTCTGTGCTGCCGGAGCAGATACATTAGTTATGCGGTCATGGGGATTTATATAATTGGTAATTTTCTGCAGCCCAGCACCTATCTTCGCTTTTTTTCGGTGCTTCCCCAGGAGTACGGTATGATCTTTATTCTTCCCGCCATTTATTTTGCCTTTTATTTTTTTCAGGAGAGGAGGCAGGAAGTGAAAAAATGGCGGCTCCCCAAAGAGTCCCGGTTTGCACTGGTATTTTTTGCTATGAGCTTTTCCATGACGCTGGCTGTGCATTTTTATGATACGATGATCGCAGGGCTGTTTTGTGTGGGGGTGGCTGTGGGGTATCTGTTCTGGTTTCTGCGCAAACAGTACTTTTGGAGTGTGCTGCTCACAGGATTTCTAAGCGTAATGATCGCCATTCTGCCGATGGCAGCAGCCTATGCCATGGGAACGCCCCTGCAGGGGTCCCTGGGATGGGGAATGAGCGTCATCAACGGTTCTGGCGATAAGCAGGAGGGAACAGAAGAAGAGACGGGTGGTACAGTGATCTACTATGATGAAATGGGGAACCAGATGTCAGAACCAGAACCCCTGGAACCCGGTAAAGGTACGGAGAGCAGTGAACCAACAGAGGGAATCCGGCAGAAGCTGGCGCAGGTATGGGATAAGCTCTGTTCTGCGATCAATGGGGCAGTGCTGAATGAACCCCTTTCCTGGTACTATATCGTTGTTCTGGCTGCCATGGAGCTGCTCTTTTTGATGGGGATCCTCTTTCTGGTGTTCCGTAGGCCCTGTTATGGTGCCATGCTCCTGTCCACGGGCGTCTTTATGGTACTGCTGCTGATCCTTCAGACCGCGAAGGAATTGGGGCTGCCGGAGTTGATGGACGGCAGCCGGTGCCGGATTTATTTTGGTTATATGCTGCCGGTGGTATTTGCCTTTGCGGCAGACGGGGTAATCCGGCTGCTGTTATGGAAGAAAAACTGGCACAGGGGGCGTAATTTTTGTTCCCTGGTCTGTGTGGCGGCTTCGGTCTGCCTGCTGTGGAATGGGGATTACCGCAAAGAAGCTGTGGAAAATACAACCCTTGTCACCAATGAAGCCATTACCTGTCTGACCAATATTATCCGGGAGGAAGAGGATTTTACCTGGACGATCTGCTCCGCCAATGATGAGACACAGATGGGACTGGATCATGGCTATCATTATGAGTTGATTACTTTTCTGAAAGATATGGAATTAAATGATCTGGAACCTGGGGCGAAGCCATCGATCCGTATTCCTACAGACAGTGTCTATGTCTTTATCGAGAAAATTCCTATTGACTACACAGAACATTATTCTGAAAGTGGCCAGGCAGTATCGAGACAGGGGGCGATACGTGATCTTCCCAGTGCGGAGGGGATTGATATGTACAAGGGAGAGAACCGCTGGATCCTTATGTCCCGGATCTATTACTGGGCCCAGGCATTTAAACAGCTGTATCCCTACGACGTGCGTACCTATTGTGAGACGGACCAGTTCGTGTGTTATAAGATCAGACAGAACCCTTACCACCTGTTTGATTTTGCCATTGATTATGGCTACAATTCCCGTAAAATAGAGGAGTGAGAGTATGATAACAAAGAAAAATTTTCTGATCATGGGAGTGACCATGTTCGTACTGTTATTTCTGTTTCAGTTCTCACAGATCATGAAAGAGTCGGGAAATGAATACGATGTCAACAGTTATGCAGAGGAGGCCAGCCTGAACCGAGAGGATGCCTGGCAGAAAAGCCCTCAGAAGGACGTGCTGGAAAAAGGGGGGTATGTGCTGTTTGTGGGAAATGGGAAGAGCGATATCGGAAAGACGGTTTCCTGGTGGTGTACGTATACAAAACGGGAGCTGGTAGTTTTTCAGAGTGTGGAGGACTGTCCGGAGGATGTCTTCCAGAAGGCGGAAGTACTTCTTCTGGAATCGTCCTATGTCACAGAAAAGAAAGATGTCGAAGCTCTGGCAGAAATAGCCCGTAGCGGGGGTAACCTGATTTTCTGTGATCTGCCGTCTGCCTATGAGATCAAAACCTCCTATCAGTGGAAAGAGCTGCTGGGGATCCTCCAGGTGAAAGAGCAGCGTCAGGAGATCCAGGGAATAAATCTATTTTCCGGATTTTTACTGGGAGGGCAGGCAATCTATCTCCCGGAAGATGAAGAGGAAAAAGAGGAGCGTCAGGATCTGGAGCAGAGTACGGTCTGGTACGAGACCCGTACCGGCTGTAAGATCTATATGGCAGGGATGCTTTCCGATTCCACCGTGAAAAATGAAGAACTGCCGCCATTGATCTGGCGTGCCGGTGTGGGAAAGGGAAAAGTATTTGCCGTCAATGGCAATTTTATGAGAGACTGTACCGGCATCGGTATGCTGAACGCCATTCTGGCAGAGATTAAGCCCTATGATCTGTATCCTGTGGTAAATGCCCAGTGTATCGGAGTGGCAAACTTTCCGGGGCTGGCATCAGAAAATCCAGAGAAGATGAAAGAGCTTTACAGCAGGGAGCTGCCTGCTGTATTCCGGGATATTATCTGGCCGGGGCTCTGCTCTGCCGTTGAGAAAACTGGCGCCCATCTGACCTGTTATCTGGCTCCGCAATTTGATTACGGAGATGACAAGGAGCCTCGGAAAGAGCAGCTGGTCTTCTATCTTCGGCAGTTAAAGGAGAGGGAGGCAGAGGCGGGACTTACACTGGAGTATGTTTCTGCAGGTGATCTGATCCGGAAGATGAAGGCAGATCAGTCTTTCTTTCAGGATTCTGGCAGCCAGTACCGCTATGGGGCGGTCTATGTTCCACCAGGCGGGGCGGCGTACAGCATAGAAAAGCTGAAGGACTATGCTTTTTTTGAACATATTCAGACGGTGGCGGGGATTTATTCGGCAGAACGTCCGGTGGTTTCCTATCTTACTGATGAAATTACACTCCAGAGTATAACTAGTACCGGGATTTTCCATACCTATAAGGAAGATCTGAGGATGAAAAGCCTGCAGACGGCGCTGGGGTATTCTAATATCGTACTGGATATGAATCATATCACCTGGCCGAAGGAGGAGGAAGACCGCTGGGAGATCGTGTCTGAGAGGTTTTCCAGTCAGATCAATACCTACTGGAAAGCCTTTGAGATGTTCGATCAGACTTCGGCTTCCCAATGTGATATAAGGATACGCAATTTTCTTGCGATGGATTATGAGGATTCCAGGGAGGGTGACAAAATCCACGTCAGCATAGAGGACAGGAACGGGGATGTCTGGTTTATCCTCCGGACCCATGGTGAAGAAGTGGTATCGGTACAAGGCGGAGATTTCAAAAAGATTGAGGCAGACGCTTATCTGATCTGTGCCAGCCAGGATGAGCTTACGATCCGCTGTGAAGCGGAAGATTCCTTATATTATTATCTGCCTTGATAGTGCATTTTCCCATTTTAGGAATGTTTCAGATGAAAACAGGCAGAGTCAGACCGAGGAAAGCAGAGTTAGATATGGGAAAGAGGTGAGAGAGATGAAGATCTGCATTGTGGCAGAGGGATGTTATCCCTATGTGGTAGGCGGGGTATCCGGATGGATACACAGTATGATCCGCAATTTTCCGAATATTGAATTTATTCTGCTGGCTATCGTGGCAAACCGTTCCCAGCGGGGGAGATTTGCCTATGAGCTGCCGGAAAATCTCACGGAGGTTTACGAGGTATATTTAGAGGACCGCGACTGGCAGAACCGGGAGATGAAGAAGCATAAATTTAAACTAAATAGAAAAGAGTACCGGGCGCTGAGAAGCATGGTACTCAACGAAAAGATTGACTGGGATGTGATCTTTGACCTATTCTACCATAAAAGATTTTCCATTGATGAATTGCTGATGGGACCGGACTTTTTTCATATCGCCAGGGAGTGTTATAAGATCCGCTATTCCCAGATTGTTTTTTCAGATTTTTTATGGACTCTCAGATCCATCTATCTTCCCCTGTTTTTTGTTTTAAAGACCAGGGTTCCTGTGGCAGACCTGTATCACTGTGTGTCTACCGGTTATGCCGGTATACTGGGAAGTATGGCAAAACATTTCCACCGCTGCGGTCTTCTGCTCTCAGAACATGGGATCTATACCAGGGAGAGGGAAGAAGAGCTGATCAAGGCAGACTGGGTGGAGGGGATTTATAAAAATATCTGGATCGAGCAGTTTAAGAAGATGTCTCTGGAGGCTTATGACCGGGCGGATCTTGTTACCAGCCTGTACCAGCATGCCAGAAGTCTCCAGATCGAGCTGGGATGTCCTGCCGATAAAACCAGGGTAACGCCCAATGGCATCGATACGGGCAGCTTGAGGGAACTTCCCGGCAAAAAAGAAGAGGAACAGGATATGATCCAGATCGGGGCGGTACTCCGGGTGACCCCTATAAAAGATGTGAAGACGATGATCCAGGCATTCTCTTTTGCTAAGAAAAAGGTGCCAGCTCTCCGCCTGTTTATCATGGGACCTTGTGATGAGGATGAGGAATATGCTGAGGAGTGTTTTGATCTGGTGGAAACCCTGGGGGTATCCGATGTGGTATTCACCGGGCGGGTAGATGTCAGGGAATACCTGGGGCGTATGGATATGACCATCCTCACCAGCATCAGTGAGGGGCAGCCGCTGACGATATTGGAGAGCTTTGCGGCGCATAAGCCGGTGATAGCCACCGATGTAGGGAACTGCCGGGAGCTGATCTATGGCGAAGAGGACGATTTTGGCACAGCGGGGATCCTCACCCACATTATGAATCTGGAGGAGATTACCGATGCTATGGTGGAGCTGGCGCGGAATCAGGAACGAAGAGAAGGGATGGGGGAAAATGGATACCGGCGGGTGATGAGTAAATACAAGATTGAGGATATGAGGAAAACCTATTATGAGATCTATTCTGATTTTTGCGGGAAGTCAGGCGGGGTCTGGAATGAAGAAGCATTTACTGTTACCAGATAGAGAGGAGGGGTGGTCATGGCTGGAATCGGTGTAAAACTGAATAAAATATACAATAAAAATACGCTGACTACCAATCTGGTCGGTATGGGATACAGTACGGTGATAACCATCGCTCCCATGATCATGGTAATCGTAGCTATCGTTGCGATGCAGCTGGTTCTGGAAATATCGAAGACCGGTTATGCGGCAAGGGAGCTTTTTGCCGGCACTGTCCTTTATATCTTTATTTTTTCTTTATTGACAGCTGCCCCTTTTAACTCTGTTCTGTCAAGGTATATGTCGGATGTGATCTATGATGAAACTTACGATGATGTTCTTCCCTGTTTTTATGTAGGGATGATCATAAACGTTGGATTCAGCTGTCTGTTCGGTATTCCTTTCTGTATCCGGGAGTATGTGGCGGCACAGGTGCCAGGTGCTTTTGTCATAGCTGGTTACTGTGGATATGTTGTGCTGGTTCTGGTATTTTATGAGATGTTGTATCTTTCAATCTGTAAAGATTATAAGAAGATCTCCTTCTTTTTCTTTCTGGGGATGGTGCTGACCGTGGGATTATCGGCTTTACTTGTCTATGGTTTTCATTTGGAAAAGACATTTTCCATGCTGGTTTCCCTGGATGCTGGCTTTCTTCTGATCGCCAGTCTGGAGATCGCCGTGATCCGGAATTATTTTCGGGGCAACAGTGGGGAATATAGAAGAGTACTACGCTATTTTAAACGGTATTGGAAACTTATGGTGACGAATTTATTGTATATCCTTGGATTGTTTATACACAATTTTGTATTCTGGTCCACAGAACTTAAAATGGTGGTGGCGGATACCTTTGTGAGCGCCCCTTCCTATGATCTGGCGACCTGCCTTGCCATGTTTACCAATATATCTACGTCGGTTATTTTTATCTCCCGGATCGAAATGCATTTTCATCAGAGATATAAAACCTACTCGGAGGCGGTGATCGGAGGCAGGGAGATGGATATTGACCTGGCGAAAAAACAGATGTTTCATCAGGTTTCTGAAGAATTGCTAAACCTTGCCAGGATTCAGTTCATCATTTCCGCGGTCTTGTTCTTCCTGTGTATTATCCTGCTTCCCAGGTTTGGTTTTGGGGGGATGGTGATGAAGATCTATCCGTGTCTGGCAGCAGGTTATTTTATACTGTTTATCATGTATGCAGCGATCATTTTCCTGTACTATTTTAATGATCTAACGGGGTCCCTGCTGACCGCATTGATCTTTTGCCTGTCAACCTTTGGCGGCAGTATTGTGGCGGTAAATCTGTCAGAAATCTGGTATGGGACCGGCGTGTTTATCGGGGCTTTTCTGGGGTGGTGCAGTGCATATTACCGCTTGAACTGGCTGGAGGATCATCTGGATGAGCACGTGTTCTGCCGGGGAAATATTTTGCAGGCGGGTCATGGGAAACAGCCGGACTCCAAGGTGTTTGACCGGTATTCGCTGGCGTTACAGCAAATAGAAAATGGGAAGGAGTGAGATTCATGCAGACGGGAGAGATTTTACGGATCGTAATGATCACAGCAGGTATACTAATTTTTATGCAGACCATATTGTCTCTGGCAAAACGGCGGTTAAAAGAGCAGTTCTGCCTGCTCTGGGGAGTCATATCTTTTCTATTGGTTCTGGCTGGGATCATCCTTCAGCCTGTCACACTGAGCCAGTATATCAGCGGAACAGGTATGCTGCTTATCCTAGTGGCGGGCAGCTGTGTTGTGTGCTGTCTGTATTTTCTGAGCATCCAGTTGTCCGTCCTGAGCCGTAAAAATCAGGAGCTTGCCATGCAGGTCTCTCTGCTGAATCAGGAAAATGAGAGGATCCTGGCGGAACTGGAGAAGCTCAAGAAGAAAAATTAGTGTATTAGTCTGGAGATGCCGGAACCGACGGGAGGTGTATGTATGAAGAAGATATTATTTGTAATCAATACCCTGGGAGGAGCCGGAGCGGAGACCGCGATGCTGGAACTTCTGCGCAGTCTTTCTCCCAGGGAATATGAGATCTCGCTCTTTGTTCTGCTGAACCAGGGGGAGATGGTGGATCAGCTGCCTTCCCATGTCAGGCTTCTGAATACAGATTTCTGCCGGGAATCGGTACTGGGCAGGGATGGGAAAAGGAGGTTGAACCGTTATGTGTTCCGGACGTTATTCCGGCGGGGAAGTGTGTTCCGTAATCTTCCCTATCTGATAAAAAATCTGGTTTCTATGGTCCGGAAAGGGAAGCTGCTGCCGGATAAATTATTGTGGAGGGTGATGTCTGATGGAGCGAAGGCGCCGGAAGAAACCTATGATCTGGCTGTGGCCTATCTGGAGGGCGGTTCCGCTTATTATGTGGCAGATCATGTAAAGGCGGCGAAGAAGGCAGGGTTTATCCATATCGATTATGGGAAAGCTGGGTATACCAGATCCCTGGACCAGGATTGCTATGCTGGTTTTGACCGGATTTTCACGGTATCAGATGAGGTGCGCCGGCATTTTCTGGAGACCTATCCGGAGTACGGGGAAAAGACGGAAGTTTTTCATAATATGATCGATCCGGGAAGGATCCGGGAGCGGGCGGCGCTTCCCGGCGGGTTTGAAGATGACTTTGATGGTGTCCGTATCCTTACTGTGGGAAGGCTTACCGCCCAGAAGGCTTATGAGACAGCAGTAGAGGCCATGAAACTTTTAAAGGAAGCGGGGGAAAATGTCAGGTGGTACGTGCTGGGGGAGGGGGAGGAGCGCAGGCCTTTGGAGAAGAAGATCCGGCAGTATGGTCTGGAGAAAGACTTCCTTCTGCTGGGAGCCAAAGAAAACCCATATCCTTATTATGCCCAGACAGACCTCTATGTCCACTGTACCCGCTTTGAGGGAAAAAGCATCGCCATTCAGGAGGCACAGACGCTGGGGTGTACGATCCTGGTCTCTGACTGCAGCGGCAACCGGGAGCAGGTCAGGGATGGCATTGACGGCAGAATGTGTGAGCTGACTGGGGAGGGGATCCGGGATGGAATCTGCGGACTGCTCCGGGATCCGGAGGCATGCCGGCGTTATGGAGAGGAAGCGGCAAAAAAGGATCTTGTGGAGAGAGAGCAGCTGGATCGGCTGCTGGAGCTGATCACAGAAAGCTAGGGAGGTGACGATATGGAAGAGACGAAGGAACTGCTCATTATAATTCCCGCTTATAATGAAGAAAAAAATATTGAGAAGCTGCTGGACCAGCTGGAACAGCCGGACATCGCTGCCATCGCGGATGTATTGATCATGAACGATGCATCTTCGGATGCCACCAACTGGATCGTAAAGGGACGGAAGTACCAGATCGTTACCCATGTATTTAATCTGGGCTATGGGAGTGCCCTGCAGCTGGGATACAAGTATGCGATCCGCAGGGGATATGAGTATGTGATCCAGATGGATGCGGACGGCCAGCATGATGTGTGCAACATACCTGTGATCTATGAGAAATTAAAGACGGCGGATGAACAGGGCAAGAAACCGGATATCGTTCTGGGTTCGAGATTTATGGAGGGAAGCACGCCCTTTCCGGTCTCCCTGGCAAAGAGACTTGCCTGGTCCCTGTTCCGCACCATGATCTTTCTCGGAACCAAACGGAAGATCGCGGATCCCACCACAGGTCTGCAGGGGCTCAGCCGCCGGGTGGTTATCTTTTATTCCCGCTACAATCATTTTGACGACCGGTATCCCGATGCCAACATCATCATGCAGATGCTGCTATTGGGATTCCGGCTGGTGGAGGTTCCGGCGGTAATGCACCCGCGTACCGAGGGAGTCAGTATGCACTCCGGGCTAAAGCCACTGTTTTATATGTGCCGGATGTTGTTTTCCATTCTTGCTGTCTGGGTAGGAATACGAATATTTAAGCTGGATGCGGGGGCTGCCGATGAAAAGGATGCATAGGTGGAGGGTTGAACCCTCTGAACTCATAGAATCTACCGAAGAGCTGTGCAATCCAGGACGGGGCTGGTACCAGATCCACACCTTTGAAACCGGAACTCACCGGACGCCGGAGGAGATGAGGAGCAGTCTGCATGAAAAGGATGCCCTGGTGTTCTTACTGATCCGCATACCCGCTGGCGAGGAAGCCATAAATCAGGAAGAATTGGACTGGATCTGCTGTATTTTAAAGACTTTTTCTGAGGCTGGGAAGGATATCCTGTTGCGTTTTGTCTACGATCTGGAGGGAAAAGGGCTGGAAAACGAACCGGACCGCTTTGCTATAGTCGAGGGACATTTTCAGCAGCTGTCGGAACTGATGGGAACACAGCAGCAGCTTATCTTTGTCTATCAGGGGATGCTTGTGGGGAGCTGGGGAGAGATGCACACTTCAAGATATCTGTCTGCCAGATATATGCGCCGTCTGGCTTCAATTTTCCGGGAAGGCACGGGAGGCAGCATCTATCATTCTGTGCGGAAACCAGTCCAGTGGAGACAGCTCTTTGGCCAGGAGGACTGGGAGAGAGCGGTAAAACATGTTAAGACCGGGCTGTTCAACGATGGTATTCTTGCCTCGGAGACGGATCTTGGCACCTTTGGGTATCAGTCCAGGGAAGATACTGGCTGGGAACAGCCCTGGCTCCCTGGGGAGGAGCTGGATTTTGAGGAACGGTTATGTCGGTATGTGCCCCAGGGCGGTGAGGTGGTCTATGGGGAGATGACGGAAAAGATGTCTCTGGAACAGATTGCTGGACGGCTGTCCCGGATGAACCTTTCCTACCTCAACCGGGATCATGACCAGAGGGTATTTGAAATCTGGAAAAAACTGAGATGGGAAAAAGAGGATGTCTGGCAGGGGACGAATGGCTTTGATTATATCGGCCGCCATCTCGGATACCGGTTTGTGGTGCGCCAGGCAGTATTGAAACCGAAGAGGAAGGAAATGAAGCTGCAGCTGGAGATTGAAAATATTGGTTTTGCCAGGATGTATGAAGAGGCGGAACTGCTGCTGGAATATGAGGATCTGGATGGGAATTCAGAGACTCAGAAGATTGAAACCGATTTACGAACCTGGAGACCCGGAGAGAGGGTATGTTTGTCAAAGAGTTTGATATCAGGGGCAGGAAAATATTTTCTCTCGATGCGCAGATGCCAGGACGGGAGGAGGGTATATTTTGCCAACCGCCAGGGAGAGAAGGGGCACCTGCTGCTGGGGGAGGTTATTTTATGCTGAGCTGTCCGCAGACCACCTCTTTTTCTGAGTTCTGCCCGTCATTGGCAATCCGGATGGGAATGCCGGTAGCTCGGTCGGTCATAGACAGTGAGACCTGCCAGATCCCCTCTGGAAGTGATGTTATATCCATGGACACAGACAGGGTATGTGGCTTTTCAGGCGGCAGGGTCCGGTTGTCAAAAGCCACGGGAAGGGAGATTTTTTCCCCACTGGAAGTGTTCTGAAGAAGGATCTCTGAGTTAAAGGAGCGGTAGGCTGGCGAGAATCCGGTGTTTTCCAGGGTGATGTGCAGGGAAGGCTGAGAACGGAATCCTTCTGTGCCTGTCATCCAGGAGTCCCGCACCACATACCGGTAGCCCAGATGGGCGGCGATATAGTCATAGCCGCTGGCTCCGTCAAAGGGATCACCGGGATTTCCCTGGTACCGGGAAGCTTTCCACTTGTTCAGTACCGAAGACTCATGGTCGGCGCTGAGATAGGAGACATGCATCTGTCTCAGGTCCCGTACCGCCCGTTCCAGGTCGTTATAAGGATTATCCAGGACGGCTTCACCGCCATTGGGCACATACAGGCAGAGCTGGTTTTGAAATTGCAATTCTTCCGACCGGGTTCCCTTTTCGGAGGGATCACTGGCTCCGGCAAAAGAAGTGTCATCGTAGGTGCCACAGTCGTACGCATCACCGAGCATGCCGTCGTTGTAGAGACCGAGGCGCGCCGGAAGGGTTCCGGTATATGCCTGGCTGCTTTCTAAAGGCGTTCTGGTACCTGTGATGGTCCGCAGATGCTGTGGTGTCCGCACCGATAAAAATATATCCGGGGAGGTTACAGAGGCAAGGGTTTCCATAAACAACGAGAGATGCTCCTTGTCTCCATAATGGGTCTGGTTCATCTCCCCGCAGTTGCCGGTAAATATCCCCTGCAGGAGAAAAACATGGCTGGAGAAGCGGTTCACCACCGGCGCTACCTGTTTCATATGGGACAGGATACGGTCCTGGCTGGCGGGCTCCGTCTGGAGGGCACTGCCATCCCAGTCATAGAGGAAGCGGACAATAATCTGTCTGTCTGCGCTGGAGAATGTAGAAAGTATCGTATCCAGCTGATCCAGGGCAGAGCTGCTGATGGGTCTGCCAGAATAATTTTTCAGGTTGATCTGCAGCAGAAGGATGGACTGGGAGTCGTTGGCCAGCATATTCTCACACCACTGCTGTGCGGGTTTCCTGCCTTTGTCTGACAGAAGATAGCCATAGAGGTGATAGAACCCACAATAGGGATTGTTCAGGATCTCATTGCTCTCTGTCATAGCTGCACTCTCATAGTGGATGCGGGATGCTGCAAAGAAAAACAGGGCGCACAACCCGGATACCAGAACCAGGCTGCCCAACAGAATATATAATTTTTTATGTATAAAATGGGACATGAAAAATTTTTCCTTTCCTAATATGGTGGACTGAGCTGTTAAAATCAGCGCTATTGAGCTAAGTATAGCATAGAAGCAGAAAGAATACGATAAAAAAGTAAAAGGGGGTGAAAGAAAGTGATGGAGCGAAGCAGAACGGAGCACTCGGTGCGCAATACTACTGCGGCGATGGTATCAAAGATCGTCGCGATCCTGATGGGGTTTGCTACGAGAGTGGTGTTTACCCATTGTCTCAGTGAGAGTTATGTCGGGGTAAATGGTCTCTTTTCGGATGTGCTGAATGTACTGGCGCTGTCTGAACTGGGGGTGGGTACCGCCATCACCTATGCCCTCTATAAGCCCATCGCGGAGGGGGATCATGAGCGGCAGAAGTCCCTTATGAAGATGTACTGCAGGTTTTACCGTATTGTGGCGGGGATCGTATTAGCTGGGGGGCTGGCGGTCATCCCCTTTATGGATGTACTCATCCGGCAACAGCCGGAGGTGGACCATCTTATACTGATCTATCTGATGTATCTGGCGAATTCGGTGCTGTCCTATCTGCTGATCTACAAAAAAACACTGATCGATGCCCATCAGCTCAGTTATATCGGGGAGATCTACCAGATGATATTTCTTCTGATCCAGGATACGCTGCAGATCATACTTCTTCTGGTGACCCATAATTTTATACTGTTTCTCGTCATATATATATTATGTACCCTGGGAAATAATATCAGCATATCCAGGAAGGCGGACCGTCTCTATCCCTATCTGAAAGAAAAGGATGTCCAGCCCCTGGACCCACAGGAGAGAAAGGGGATATTTAAAAATATCCGCGCCATGCTTATGCACAAGATCGGGGATGTGGTGGTGAATAACACCGACAATCTAATGTTGTCCTCCATCGTGGGGATCATTAGCGTGGGGTGTTATTCCAACTATTATCTGGTGATCGGTTCCATCCATCAGCTGGTGAGCCAGGTGTTCCGGGGGATCACTGCCAGCGTGGGAAATCTGGGCGTGACCGAGGACAGTGGCAGGGTGAGACGGATCTTCGAGAGTTCCTTTTTTGTGGGACAGTGGATGTACGGTTTTGCTGTGATCTGTCTCTATGAACTGTTAAATCCCTTTGTGGAGATCAGTTTTGGCGCCCAGTATGTATTTCCCATGGAGGTAGTTCTGGTATTATGCCTGAATTTCTTCGTCACAGGAATGCGGCAGGCGGCACTGGTATTTCGGGATTCGCTGGGGCTATTCTGGTTTGACCGGTACAAATCCCTGGCAGGGGCGCTGCTGAACCTGGGGATCTCCATCATCCTGGCAAGGCAGTTCGGTACAGTGGGAGTATTTGGCGGAACGCTGATCAGCACGCTGCTGACCTCCTTCTGGGTAGAGCCATGGATTCTATACCGGCACAGCTTAAAAACCGGGGCAGCCTCTTATTTCCTGCGCTATGGATTTTACACGGTGGTGGTGGCAGGAGCTGGTATAGTGACCAATCTGCTCTGTGTCAGAGCAGGGGGCGGGGTGTGGAGGATTTTGGGAATCCGTCTGCTGATCTGTATCACGGTTCCGAATCTTATTTTCCTTCTCTGCTATTTCCGCACGAAGGAATTCCGGTTTTTGTGGAAGAAATTTATGGATCTGACGGAAAAATGGAGGGGAAGAGCCAATGGGTAATAAGATAAAGAAGACATTTTCCCAGAGTGAAAAAGAGCTTTTTGGATATCTGGCGGCGGTGCTTTCAGGAGGGGCGGCGAAAGTTCCGCATCGGCCGTTTTCCAATAAATGCTGGGAGGAGATCCTGAGGCTGGCGCAGACCCATGCGGTGCTGCCACTGCTGTATCCTCTTGTAGAACAGGGATATCCCCTTCCAGAATCTTTCCGGCTCTGTCTGGAACAGGAGAGCCGGCGCACGGTTCAGCAGAGCTATCATTTGATGTTTCTTACTCATTATGTGGTCAAGGGACTGGAAGAGGCGGGAATAGCTGCTGCTGTTCTTAAAGGGGCTGCCGCCGCAGGGGATTATCCGGTACCAGAACTGCGCAAATCCGGAGATGTGGATGTGCTTCTGATGGAACCGGAGCAGTTGGAAAAGGCAGAAAGGGTTCTCCGGGAAATGGGATTCGCCAGGAAACCCGGCGAGAATGGAAATCACCATGAGGTATGGCGTACCAGCGAGGGGATTGATGTGGAGCTGCACGTGATGATGGCAGAGCCTTTTGACAGTGAGAAGATCAACAATTTCCTAAAAAACCAGATGGATGAGTTGTGCCAGCGGATCCAGAGAGACAATGTGATGGGACTGGATTTTCCGGTACTGGAAAAGGGAGACCATGCCTTTCAGCTGCTTCTTCATATGCTGCAGCATTTTCTGCGGGCAGGGTTTGGCTTGAAACTTCTCTGTGACTGGGTAGTGCTGTGGAATGGTTCGGTGTCCCGGACTGAACGGGAAGGGTATCTCCTGTGGATCCAGCAGACTGGTCTGACGGGATTTTCCGATATGATCACCTCCCTTTGTACCAGGTATCTCGGTTTAGACAGAGAGAGGGCAGACGAGATACTGACAGGAACCTTTCAGGGCTCTCCGGAGGTATTTATGAGGGAAATCCTCGATGCTGAGGAGTTTGGTCTCCATGAAAAAAGCCGGATGGTGGTACTCCGGGGAAACAGCTTTATAGATTATATCCGGGAGTTTCATCACCAGATGCGGCTGGGATATCCCGGCGGAAGCCGCATCCTGCTGCTCTGGCCGGTATTGTGGGCGGTGACTTTTGTAAAGTTCTGCCGGAATAACCGGAAGATCCGGGGGATTTCTATCTTTGAGGTGCTTAAAAGGACGAAAGAGCGGAGCCGTTATACGAAGGATCTTAAATTATTCAAAAATTTGGAAAGCCGCAATTTGAAGTGAGCAATATTGACAAAGTGTAAAGAAATGATATATAATGCCGATATAGGTTTTAACAGAATTATTTTGTTTTTATGGAGGATAAACGTATGAAAGAGTATAGCAAACCAACCATCTTGATCAATGAAGAGCTGAGTGAAGGTGTGTATGCAGCTAGTGGATGTTATACCGTCACTACGCGGGTTCATCAGGAGATGCAGAATGGCCGCGGTGATTACCGGATTCAGATTGACGGAAAACATCAGGCGGACCACACCAAAGACAAACAGACGATGACGATATCCTTTAATCTGCCTGTTGAATATAAGCACAGCAATGGAACTCTTGTTGGTCTTGGTACAGGAACAACTCTTGTGATCGATTACTTTTATCATCAGAATCCGACGGATAACATTGGGCTTGGGGATCTGATCGTCACAGCAGATACGGGACTTCAGGTGACCAGTGTGAAACTGACGGATTAATAGATGAAGACAGCGCAGGATGAAATTCAAAACAGTGCTTTGAGAGTTCTGGCGAACTTATTCGTGAGTTGCTTTGCAACATCGACATGTGCAAAACGTGCACTAAAAAATGAATAAAAAATACTGCAGGAGCGTGCTTTCGGGCACGCTTTTATGCTGCACAGAAAAGAGTGCCTCTTTATTATGAAATTGGGGACAAAGGTCGATAAACTTTATGATAGGAAAACTTATTAATTAGTTATATATCACGATACGAGGAGTGGCGGAATATGACAGAGATTGTGATCTGCGATGACGATCCTGGTGATTTAGAACATATTGTTCATTTGTTGAAGGAAATTTTTTCCTGTTGCAACCGGGATTACCATATTCGTTCGTTTATATCGGCGGCGGAATTATTGGAGACGGTTAAGAAATTACATATTGCTATTCTTGACATCTCCCTGGGAGCGATTAACGGCATTGAGCTGGGGGAAAAAGTGAAAGCTCGTTGTCCAGGGGCGGAAATCATCTATATAACCAGTTATGAACAATATTGTATGCAGGCGATAAACAAAGTTCATGCATATTCATTTTTGTGCAAACCAGTGGAAAAGAAAGAGTTGGAAAAACAGGTGCTAGGGCTGTTGGAAAACAGAAGCAAATTTAATGAAGAGGACGAAAAGGTATTTGAAAAAATACTGGATTCCCAAGGGAAGGAGTATCCATCCCTAAAATTAAAGTTAGGGGATATCGTCTATTTTGAATATATTAAAACAACACGCAGGGCAGCTGTTATTATGGAAAGAGAAACCTATGAATATCCCTGCGTGATGGAGAAGCTGGCCAGTGAGTTGGAAGATCATGGATTTATCGTAAACTGTCGTGGTAATTTAATAAATTTACGGCACGTAGTAAAAGTTAAGGGGTATGAAATTTATATGGATAATGGGGAGATACTGCCTCTGTCGCAGAGAAGGGTAGCAGATTTTAAAGAGAAGCTGAATCAATTTCTGAACAATAATATTTAGGATGGTATCTGCAATGAAAACAGTTGCATTATATATGAGTTCCTGTTTGTCATGCTTTATTGTAATGACGATTTTTTTGGAATTTATGAACGAGAGGTATAAGAGAAGTTTTAAGAATAAATATCTGTATCTGTCGGTAAAACTGGGCCTAACTGCTGCTATAGCAGGAGTGAACATGTTGAATTCTTTCATTTTTAATTTTCTGGTCTGGGTTGTGGCAGTAGCAGGGTGTGCATATTTCCTTTATTATGAAGATGCTGGTAAGCCGGTAAAGAGAATTTTAGAATGTGAGATTTTAATTTGTATCATAGCGGTATGTGAAACACTGGGAGTTGTGGTCACAGACGGGATTTTGGAGGTATTAGGTATAGAGATCACGTCGGATCTTATGATAAATTCCGTGGAGGTGGCATTTTCAAAAGGAATCCTGATATATTTGGTTTATCTGGTGAAGGTAATGAACGAAAAAAGACATTTGGAGTATGAATTTATGCTGTTGGAAAGACAGTCAGAATTACAGTATCAATATTACGTACGTCAGGAGCAGAAATATAACAGAACGGTTGCCATACTCCATGATGTAGATAAGCACATGAAATTGGTGGAGCAGCTGTGTTCCAGCGGAGAAATAGAAAATACAAAAGAGTATGCCACGCAGGTTGGCGGCATGTTACAGCCTTTGGTTCCATTAAAATATACAGGAAATCCGATTTTGGACATACTGCTTACAGACCGGGCAGAAATCATGGAAAAGAAAGGAATAAAATTTAGTGTTCAGGTAGATCATGTCAGCCTGGATTTTATTGATGCCGTAGACGTGACGACCATTTTTGGAAATCTGCTTGACAATGAGATCGAGGCCTGCGAGCATATGGAAGAAGAGAAATGTGTATGCATTTCTATAAAAGCTTATTATGAAATGGCGGCGATACAGATCAAGAACAGCTGCTCTGTTATACATTGGAAGAAGGGCTGGCCGGTGTCTGAAAAAAATGGGCATCGGGGGCTTGGGCTTTTAAATGTTAAGCAGATCATTGAAAAGTATGATGGCAGTATGAACTTAAAAGCACAGGACGGAGTGTTTATTGTGGATATTTTTCTGAATTCTTAAGAGGACAGAAATGACAGAAGAAATGTCCCTTTTTTAATTTCATGGGACAGTTGTCTGTACTTCGTGCAAAAAAATTGTACCTGGTGAAAACGTACTTTGTTTATGACAAAAATGGTACGAT
Organism: uncultured Eubacterium sp.; assembly: GCA_910585745.1. Lineage (GTDB taxonomy): Bacteria > Bacillota > Clostridia > Lachnospirales > Lachnospiraceae > Eubacterium_F. Next base: position 51,806 of record CAJUFM010000004.1, read on the forward strand.
ATTATTAACATAATAATAGAAATAATTTATAAGGAGGATTTGCCTATGAACGTAATTAATGACAGTTACGCCGTTTCTCAATACTATAATAATACACTCCAGCAGAATTACAAAAATAATGCAGAGAGAGTAAAAAGTAAAACTACAAAAAAATCTGAATCGGCTGTTCAGACCAGTAGCGCCAGTCGACCGAAGCTTTCCAATAGAGCGCAGGCATTTTTGGAAAAATTAAGAAAAACATACAGCAATATGGATTTTATGGTGGCTGATTTTGATAAAGGGGATGAAGCAAAAGAAATTCTTTCTCGCTGCACCAAAGAAGTCTCTGTTATGTTTTCGAGTGAAGAACTTGAAAAGATGGCTTCTGACGAAAAATACGCAAAGGAGTATATGGATCGTGTACAGGGTGCGCTTCGTATGTCGGAACAGATTAATAAGCAGTTCGGTTTTGAATCCGCGTTGGGAAATAAGTCTGATAAAGGAGAGATAACAAAAATAGGCTTTTCTTTTAACAAAGATGGCACAATGTCCATATTTGCTGAATTAGAAAAGGCCATGAAGAAAACTACGTTGCAGGCCTCATCTGCGGATGAACTTTTCAAAAAGATAAATGAGATTGCCTGGAACAAGGTAAGAGAAGATAAAAAGGCTGAAAGCAATCGAGTTGATGTATCAATATAGGGGAGCATTCATTAACGAACAGTATCAGAGCCTGTATCGGATGTGCCGTCAGGCGATAAAGGAGACTGCTGCTACTGCGGATTTTTATTCAGAAGAGACAAAGAAGAGATTTGCAGAAATGGATGTGGATGCTCATTCCGGGATTACGTTGTCTGCCTCCAATACAGAGCTGGCAAATTCTCTCCGCAGTGTTTTTTCTACCCTGGATTTTGAAAAAGAAGATGGGCTTCAGTCGTTCTTTAAGCAGTATCAGGACTGGATGAGACCAGCGTATCTGGAAGTGCATGGCGGTTCTGAGAAATTTGCGGAGGAACATCTGGCAGAAGACATGGCATTATACAAAAAGCAATACAAAGACTTGACGAACCATGTGTTGGCGGCAAGTGTAAAACATGTTGATCTGCAGATATGAATGGGTTTAAAGCAATGCTTTACATAACAATTAGAAGGGGACTGTCCAGAAATAGACAGTCCCTTTTTCCATAGGAAAGTCCCTAATTTGCGGAGAGGGTGCGCGTTTTTCAGCCGCTCCTTTTTTAGGTCAGCAAATATCTTCTTTTTCTATCTGTATGCACTGTTTATTCTGAATCCGGTATATCCGGCTGCAGATCTTAAGGACAGCCTGCCGGTGAGTGGTGACGATACAGGTTCTTGGGTAGCGGTCTTCCTGAATATGCTGCAGGATCTGGCGCTCTACTTCGATGTCCAGGGCAGAGGTGGCTTCATCCAGAAGCAGGAGGGCAGATCTGCGCAGCAACGCCCTGGCGATGGAGAGCCGCTGGGCCTGGCCTTCTGAAAATCCGCCGCCCCGTTCCTTGATCTTACTGTGGATGCCCTCTGGCAGGGCGGACACAAATTTCCATGCACATGCCATCTTCAGGGCATGGATAATTTCATCATCAGAAGCATCGGGTTTGACATTTCTCATATTTTCTGCGATGGTGCCGGAAAACATAGTATTCCCCTGGGGGACATAGGAAAAAAGTTTACGGCAGGAGGGGGACAAGGAGAGGGATTCCGGAGATCCCGGATCTGCGCCCTGCAGTGTGATGGTTCCTCCCTGGGGAGTCAGCAGTGCCAGGATCAGACGGAGCATAGTGGTTTTTCCCTCTCCGGAGGGTCCTACCAGGGCAATGATTTCATGGGGGCAGGCGTGGAGACTGGCATTTTCAAATACTTCTGTTCCCGCTTGATATGAATAATTGATATGAGAAACATCCAGGCGGATCCCCTGCTCCCGGTGACGTTCGTAAAAGGATATTACGGCATCATCCTGACTAAAATCTTCCTTGGGCATATCCAGAATGTCCATCAGGCGGCCGGCAGAAGTGGTCAGGCTGATGGCATTGGGAACCAGACCGATCAGGGCATTCAGCGTCCCGGTCAGTGTGCCGGACAGGGAGAGGAACATGGTCATGGTACCATAACTGATGACTCCGTCCCAGACCCGGTAAATTCCCCAGCCATAGGAACTGTAGCTGACGATAAGGCCGACAACAGACATGAGGATGGAAGAAAGCATGGACATCTTCTGGAAATCCAGCCGCATGGCAAGATATTCTGTCTGCAGGCTTTTCAAGTATTTAATATAGACCGGGATCAGGTCAAAGGCCTTTATGGTCTGTATATTGGAAAATGCTTCCTGATGAAATCCGGACATGCGGGCATTCAGGGCAGCGCTTTTCTGGTTGTTGTGGATCATCCGCTTCATCAGTGTCCGGGACATCAGAAGCGTCACAGGAATACCGATAAATGAGAATACGGCAAAAGAAGCATCGTAGTAGATAACGATGGCAAAGGCGCTGATGAATTTAAAAGTATTGATGATCAGACTGGGGATCCAGTTTAGGATGCCATTGGAGATATTGGAGGCATCGGAATTCCAGCGGGTCAGCAGGTCGCCAGTATGGTAATTGGAGATCGACTCCCAATCGGTTACCAGCATTTTAGAAAAGATATCAGCTTTGATCTCATTATCCACCCGGATGCTGATCCAGTTTGACATGTAGCTGGAAAACTGGTTCATCACAGTACTGCCCAGCGCCAGGCCGATCATGGCGCAGAATGCCTTTAACAGCTCGCCGGTCTGGTGCCCGGTGATGATATCGATCAAATCCTTGGAAACCAGACTGCTTCCCAGGGAAACAACGGTTCCGATGAGTCCGATCAGAGTATAAAATATGATCGCCAGCCAGTAACGTCTGGCATACTGGTAGATCCATTTTGTCTGGGAAAGCATATCTGTGAGGATCCCCTCCTGGATGCGCTTTCTCATATGTTTCAGAGTTTCAAGCATAATATTCTCCATTCTGGAGCGTATGGAAGGGGCGAAGAGAAATTCGCCAGGGCGCTCCTTACTTTATGGATATTTTAATTTTTATCAAGATGACGCAGATAGTCATCGATGCGGGCCTTCATATACTCCGCTGCCTCTCGTTCCCTGTTACAGAACAAACGGGTGATATAGCAGGAGTCGGTGACAGCAGTGGCGATGTGAAGGTTCTTATCCAGCATATCCTCCGTCCAGGCAGGGGAAATACTTCGCTGCAACACCAGAAGTGTCTGTTCGTCAGCTGCGGGTTCCTGGCACAGGTTTGTGGGGGACTGTTTGAGGAGAATGATCCCCCCCAGTGGATGGGAAGCGGCATCGGAGATGCCGGAAGTCCCACACCAGGGAATCCCGTGTATCATGGGGGTTCCATTTTCGCAGGAGACTAGGTTCAGGTCTCCGTTTAATACTGGTGTGTGTAAATATTGGTTCCAGAGGTTTGTGTGAGTGGATTTGCCGGTGCCCGAGGGGGCGGCAAAGAGCCATGCCTGATCACGGTAGTAGAGGGAGGCAGAATGAATCGCCAGCCGTCCATGTCTGGCTGCCGTGTATAGGAATACCAGCCGGATGGCGTGGAACAGATGCGACAGAAGAGGTTCCCGGTAGGGGGGAACCACATAAAAGCGGGCAAGTGTTCCGTCCTTTTTTAGTATGCACTCCTGTAGCTGTGGCGACTGGGGGAACAGGATCCGGTATTCCTGTTCTTGTTCGCATACCAGAAGATCCTCCGCCTGGATCAGAAGCAGCCCTCTGGCAGGGGAGGTGGATAGTCCGCTGGAGGGCAGGATTTCGATGGTCATGTCTGGAGATTGGGCTTCATTTGTATAAAAGGGCAGAAATTCTGAGGGTATCAGATCTTTTGGGGAAGAAAGATGAAGGGCCAGCCCTCCGATCATCATATCAATTCCTGAACCTGACGGAGCCAGAGGAGGTTCTTCCAGCATTCCCCAGGCGGCCAGCTGGTCCAGAAAGGAATCCATATCTTTTTTCAGCATATCTTTATCTTCCGGGGGAATTTCATAGTAATCTGCCAGAAGCGCCAGCAGCTCATTCCGGTCTTTCGCGGATGGAATAAGATTCCAGATCCGTTCTCCGGTTTCATTTAATTTCATGCCTCTTCGTTGTTCGGCAATGCGCTGTCCCACAGGAAGGAGATAGGAAATCTCATTTATTTTTTTGATAAAAAAACCATCGGTTTGTTTCATGGAAAACCTCCCTTAAACGATTGAACTTATTATAGCATTTTTCTGGAGAAAATGCTATAATAGACCGAAACAATCCAGGAAAATTCTTTGGCGCTGCCGCGCTATGGCAAGGGAGGGAATGATATGGACACCGGATTTGATCTGGAGCAGTTATTAGAGGAAGGGAACCGGATTCGTGTCAAGCCCCAGGGTTACAGCATGTATCCCCTGCTGGTGCCGGGGAGGGATGAGGTGGTCATCGAACAGGAAGATCCCTCCAGGCTTCGCCGGGGGGATGTTGTATTGTTCCGGCGGGAGGGCAGTATCCTGGTCCTTCACCGGATCTGCCGCCGTTGCGGGGATGATTTTTTTATGGTGGGAGACAACCAGAAGCAGATCGAAGGACCCATCGGGAGTACTCAGATCAAGGGAAAGGTTACGACGGTGATCCGTGGCGGCAGGGCCATATCTGCCGAGAACCGGCTGTACCGCATGTACAGCAGTATCTGGCTGTGTCTCCGGCCATTACGTCCCGTGTTGTCCAAGATGGCACATTGTTTGAAAACATTGTTTCGGGGGAAAAAAGGCTTGCATAATCATTTGTAATTGCATATAATATTGGTTAGTATTCTGAGATGAAATAAGTTCTGTCGCAACTTGGGATGTGCAGAAACCATGCTCAAAAATTATGATTAAACGATACCGGGAGTAAATGGAGGATTGTATTGATGAATTATACAACGCAGATGGATGCCGCGAGAAAAGGAATTTTTACAGATGCGATGAAAGGCGTCTGTGAATACGAAGGAATGGACAAGGATGTTTTGATGGATCTGGTTGCCAAGGGACAGGTTGCGATCCCGGCAAACAAGAATCACAAATGTCTTAAACCCTATGGTATTGGAAACAGGCTGAAGACAAAGATCAATGTAAATCTGGGGACAAGCCGTGACTGCCTGGATCTGGATGTAGAGATGCAGAAGGTAAAGGCCGCTGTGGATATGGGGGCTGAGGCGATCATGGATCTGAGTTCTTATGGAGATACGAAGAAATTCCGTAGAAAACTGATCGACGAGTGCCCGGCGGTGATCGGGACGGTGCCGATCTATGATGCGGTGGTGTATTATAATAAGGCATTGAAGGATATCACAGCAGATGAGTGGATGGATGTAGTTAAGATGCACGCAGAGGACGGGGTTGATTTTATGACGATCCACTGCGGTATCAACCGAGCTACAGCAGACCGCTTTAAGCAGCATCTGCGCCATACGAATATCGTTTCCCGTGGCGGTTCTATTATATTTGCATGGATGGAGCTGACAGGAAATGAAAATCCATTTTATGAGAGATACGATGAACTTCTGGATATTTGTGAGAAATATGATGTGACCATCAGTCTTGGGGATGCCTGCCGTCCGGGAAGTATTGAAGACGCCGGGGATATTTCCCAGATTTCGGAACTGGTGGCGCTGGGTGAGCTGACACAGCGCGCCTGGGATCACAACGTCCAGGTGATGATCGAGGGACCGGGACACATGCCTTTGAATCAGATCCGCGCCAATATGGAGATTGAGCAGACTGTGTGCAAAGGAGCGCCCTTTTATGTGCTGGGACCTCTTGTTACAGATGTTGCGCCGGGGTATGACCATATTACAAGTGCCATTGGCGGGGCGATCGCAGCTACTTATGGAGCCTCCTTCCTCTGTTATGTGACGCCGGCAGAACATCTTCGCCTTCCTACCGTGGAAGATGTAAAAGAAGGGATCATAGCTTCCCGTATAGCTGCTCATGCGGCAGATGTGGCGAAAGGCATTCCGGGAGCGAAGGATTGGGATTACCAGATGAGTGAAGCGCGTCGCGAGCTTGACTGGGAGAGACAGTTTGAACTTGCTATTGATCCGGAAAAAGCCCGTCGGTACCGGTCGGAGAGCAAACCAGAAAAAGAAGATACCTGCACCATGTGCGGAAAAATGTGTGCAGTACGTAATATAAATAAGATCCTCCGTGGAGAAGATGTAGACATAATGGAGGACTAAAAGGCCAGATATGGAAATTATAGTAAGGATCCCTGGTTCCCTATAATTTCCATGGTATACCTACAGCCTGTCTTGCATAAGTTTTAAGGTGAAAAACTTTGGACTTGTGTAAGGGGGGCTTTTTTTGAAGAGAACCAGTTCCATATTTATAGTTTTTGCCATCATACTTCTCTCCACAGCTGGAATGTGGCTGTATCAGTCCTGGAGAGATGGACAGGACAGCGTGTCCACAAAGGATATAAAGAATGCCTATGTGGTAAAAGAAAAGGGAGATAAGCTTCACCTGTACTCGAAAGAAGGCGAGGCTGATTATAAAGTAAAAGAGGACTTCCGGGATCAGGAGTACCGGGGGATCGCTGATGTATGTATCCGGGAAGGAGAGGTAGAAAGCATTGTCTGTAAGCCAGAGATCATCCGTGGAAAGGTGCTGGCGGTGGAGAGCGGCTCGGTGGATGTGGCAGATTACGGGACGCTTCCAGAGGAAGAAAACTGTAGATGGTATGCGGTGAAAGATAAGATCGCCAGCTGTTCCAGGGATAATCTCTATATCGGACAGACAGATGCGGAATTTGTGGTGGCAGAAGGAAAGATCTGCAGCGTTTTGTTCCGGGGAGAAACGGAAGAAGAGGAGGAGAGCAGCGAATCACAGAAACAACAGCGGATCCGGGTAATCCTGAAAACAAATGATTTCAGCGGCTATGAACACGAAGTGGTAAAACTTCGGGGAACGAAAAAAATCTACGTGCGGGAAGGAAAGACCCAGAGGGAGCACCAGCCTGGTGAATTATATGAGATCACTGCTGCCAGCATGAAGGAAAAAAGGGTTACTGTAACCTGTGAAGAGGGAGGGCGTATTGAGCTGTCCAGTCTTAAACGGGGGAAGGGAGCGCCGATATACAGAGGAGAGTTGGAGATCGTTAAAGCTGGAGACGGGCTTCATATTATCAATGAACTGTCTATGGAGGAATATCTGTATGGTGTGATCCCCAGTGAGATGCCGGCGGAGTATCATCCAGAGGCATTGAAAGCCCAGGCGGTATGTGCCAGAAGCTATGCGGCGAGGCACATCAAAAACAACCGTCTTAAAGAAATGGGTGCCCATGTAGATGACAGCGTATCCTATCAGGTATACAATAATACCCGGGAGGATGAGCGCTGCAACCAGGCAGTGGATGCCACCAAGGGACAAAAGGTATATTATAAAGATAAAATTGCTTCTACCTATTTCTTTTCTACCTCTTGTGGGGCAACAACTTCGGCAAAAGATGTGGATTTCAGCGGAAAGGAACTCCCTTATCTGACTGGCAGGCTGCAGGAGCCGGACAGTCAGGAGGGAGATAAAAAAGAACGGGCAAAACTGGTCTCTGGAACCTTTGGAAATGAGGACCTCTTCCGTAAATTTCTGGATCAGGACAGAAATGTGCTGGATAAGACCCAGCCCTGGTACCGCTGGAGTACCACTATTTCCCTGGGGGACATCGAAAACAATATCAATACAAAAATTGGCGGGAGGTGTCAGGCGGCAGGAGAAAAGGTACAGGTCCGCCAGCCGGACGGAACTTATAAACCCCAGCAGATCAACGGTATCGGCAAACTGAAAAAGATCAAGATCAAAACAAGAAAGAGCGGCGGTGTTGTAAACATGGCAGTTCTCGTGGGAACAGAGGCGACGGTGCGGGTGTATTCCGAGTACAACATCCGGATGCTTGTGTTTCATGAAAATGCCATTGTGAAAAAGAATGATGGGAAATGCGTATCTGGTATGAATATGCTCCCCAGCGGATTTTTTGTCATGGATAAGAACGGAAGCTCCTATGATTTCCGAGGGGGTGGTTTTGGCCATGGAACCGGAATGAGTCAGACCGGAGCCAACGAGCTGGCACAGATGGGAAAGAGTTTTACCGATATATTAAATTATTATTTTGATGGAACCGTAGTGAAATGATGTTTTTTCTTTTCCTTTCTGAGAAAAAAAACATTGCCTTCAGCGAGAAAGCGGTTGATCAGGGCGCCGGTAAATAAAATATCCATACATATATAAAGCCAGAGCATGATGAGTACGATATAGGTCAGACTGCCGTAGACGGAAGAAAAGTTGGTAAAATAATCCACATAAATAGAAAAGAGGTAGCTGAACAGCATCCAGAGCACCGAGGTAAACAGGGCGCCGGGGATTTCTTCTTTGATCTTTGGCCTGCGGTCAGGAATAAAGGAATAGAGCAGCAAAAAGAATAAGAAAAAAATGGTGAATCCAAGAATGGAGCGCAGGGAAAAGATACCGATAAACAAAGGAGTCTCGATAGAAAAATAGGAATCTATAGCAAGCAGTATTTTGTTTCCATAGACAAGTACGATCAGCGAGATCAGCAGGATCACAGCAAAAGAAAGGGTGTACAAAAGAGAGGAAATACGTTTTAGAAACCAGTTCCTCTGGTTTTTTACGCCATAGATCTTATCCAGTCCAAAGGTGATTCCCATAAATCCTTTGGAGCCGGACCAGAGTGTCGTGATCACTGTGATGGACAGCAGGGTGCCAGAGGCCTGGTGATACGCTTCATTGATCCAGCGGGAGAAGATTGTATTCAAATTGCCAGGAATAACGGCCTCCAGCATACGGATCATATTTTCCTCCGACAATGGGGTGTATTTTAAAAGCGTGAAAAAGAACATGACAAAAGGAAAAAAGGAGACCATAACAAAAAACACGACATGGGCGGAATGGATCGACAGGGTGTTTTCGCTAAATTTGTCAATAAACCACTGAATAACCTTTTTATAGTGTTTCATATGATACCTCCACAGCAATGATTTTTCTTTTACAGTAAAGTATATGTAAAAGTATGAGAAAAATCAAGATAAAAAGGTGCGGCTGAGGAGCGCGCACCTAAAAAGAATTGCCTTCGGCCATTCTTTTGCTCCGCAAGTTGGGGACTTACCCATCAAATAAAAAGGTGCGGCTGAGAAGCGCGCACCTTCTCCGCAAATTGAAGACTTTCCAATCAGTTTATTTTTTAATGCGGATTTTGAATACCGCTTTTTTTCGGCTTCCGTCTTTGGCGGTTGCTGTGATCTTAACGGTATGACCCCGTCCTTTCTTTTTGGCAGTGACGATTCCTTTGCTGTTTACCGTTGCCCATTTTTTCTTTGAAGAACTCCATTTTACTTTTTTGTTTGTGGCATTGGAGGGGGAGACAGATACTTTAAGTTTTCGCTTTTTGCCAGCCTTAAGGGCGGTTTTTGAGGCATGGATCTTTATTTTTTTGATTTTTATCTTCTTTGTCACAGTGGTAAACTTTTTTGATCCTGTGGTGAAAGAGGAGGGTGGTTTCACGGAGGGGCTGGCGGTGGGAGTATAACTGTCCATCCGGCTTAGATCCAGGACTCCGTTGGTGGAACATTTACCAGTAACGCCTGCTGTGGTTTTTACACAGGTAAGAAGGCGGTTTTTCCGGTTGGTGACATTGTCCTGCGGGTAAATTTCGCTGAGAAGTGCCACTGCGCCAGTGACCATAGGTGCTGCCATGGAGGTACCTTTCATAAGTTCATACTGCCCGAATTGTGATGTATCCGGATCCTGAACGGAAATTCCGATATGGTCTATATAATACTGGCTGGTTCCGGTGGAACTGCCGGGGGAGACGATACCCAGGATCTTAAAAAAGATCCGTCCGTCCTCTCTTTGGTAAAAGCGGTTATTCTCTGAGCCGTAGGGACCGCTGGATTTCTTAACCACATGGCTCCAGGTAAAGCGTCCTTCTATATCCGTATCCCCCAGGATCATAGAGACATAATAATCTGCAGTGACGTCCGGATCTGCATCTGTCACATCAAGATATAGATAATTTTCCTTCTCCCTCAAAGACATCGAATCATCGAGATCTATGGTCCACTGAAGGCTTCCTGAACCAGGATCTTCCCGAAAATCTTTCCCACGGGTGTAATCGATCCTGGCTTTTGCCTGTACAGGTATCCCCAGATCTTCATCTATATAGAGTTTCTGGCAATCGGCGTCGGTGTCAAAGGTCAGGAAATGCCTGGTCTGATCCGGCATCTTGCTGGTGGAACCAATACCAGGGAAATAATTATTTTTACAATAGGTAGATAAAATACGGTCTCCGGGGGCGAACAGATCCACATCCTTTTTTCCGTAATCCGAAAAGCTGCAGGCATTGTCATAAGGATCCGAAGCGCCAGTTATAATGATAAAATTGCGGTTGCCAGAAATGGAATATTCTCCCTGGTACAGATCGTAGGGACAGGAGAGATAACTGATGTCATGGTTGACGCTGTCATTGCCGGAGGCAAAGACAAAGAGAGTACCGGACGCACCGATCTGATAAACCAGAGTTGACATGGCATAACTGGAGGTCCCTCCACCCCAGGAGCAGTTGACAGCGACAATATTTACCCCGGCCTGTTTTGCCTGAATGATATAATTCAGAGCCTCTATAATATCTGAATTTCTTGTTCTGCCTTCGGTGTCAAATACTTTAAGCGCCATGAGCCTGGCATTGGAGATACCAGCGATGCCTTTCTGGTTATCAGCCGCGGCTGCGATAATCCCGGCGCAGTGGGTCCCGTGCCCCAGGCTGTCCATACAGTAAGCATTTTTATTCGTAAAATCATATCCATGGATACCGGGAAGTCCTTTTGAGAGGTAGGGATTGTTCCACATTCGGCCAGCGAGGTCTTCGTGTTCATAATTGATGCCCGTATCCATTACGGCGATAACCGGAGTATCCTGTTTTGTTTTTGAGATTGTGGAGCGGAAGGAAATGCCGCTGCTGCTGCCCTGAAAATGGCTTCCGCTATCCAGATACCACTGTTCCTCCGAGTAGGTATCCTGGGTGAGTGATGTGAGGTTCTGGATATAATCTGGCTCCACAGAAACCACATAGGCTTTGCGGTCCAGTTTGTTTATCAGTTCTTCTGTGGAATAGGTGTTGGAAGATACCTCCGACACATACAGTGTTTTGTCGGAGAGAAAATTCTTCTGCAGACGGTTTTTCGCTATGACATCGGCATCTCCCAGATCGTAAGCTTCCCGGATACAGATATTCCGGTCAAAGGAGGCAGTACCTTCCCTGGTCAGGGAAGTTTCTTCAGGGGCGGCAATGGTTACCAGAACAGTTCCCTCCTCATATTCGCCTTCTGCCTGAGAAATTTTGTATCTGCCGGTTTGTGCCTGTTTTGTCCCAGCTATGGAATAGGTCGGGAAGAAGCTTAATGAAAAAGCTAGAATCAACAATATCGCCAAAATTTTATTTTTCATGTTATTCCTCCAAATTCTATGTAAAAATTTTATTTTAATTTTATTTTTATATTGTATTATTTTATCATAACTGTTATCATTATACTAGTATATAAGTGTGTCGAAAACGTGAAAGGAGAAAGATTATGCTTTTTGTAAAAGTAGATGACTTAAGGCCGGGAATGCGTCTTGGTAAGCCGATATATAACAAGAACGGTGTACTTCTGCATGACCGGGACACCAAACTTACGATGCAGGCCATATTTGGAATCAAAAATTTTGGTCTGATTGGATTATACATACTGGAACCGGCAGAACCATTGCCACCGATGTCAGAGGAAGATATTAACTTTGAAAGGTTTCAGACCATGGCAGTATTTAGTATCCGTGAGGATCTTGATCTGATTGCAGCGGGTAAAAAGGATAAGGGACTGGACTGGCTCTGCAGCCTGATCATTAAAAATTATTCCAATCTTCCCCATAAGATTAATTTTGTCCAGAGTCTTCGCAGCGGTGACGATTTTGTATATAAACACAGCATTAATGTAGCCATTCTGTCTGCGATCATCGCAGGGCGGATGAGTATGCCAGCGGCAAGGGTCAACTCCATTGTAAAAGCGGCGCTGCTCCATGACTGCGGCGGTGTGAAAGTGAGACAGGGAGGAGCAGAGGAAGAAGATGTACAGACTCGTGATCTTGTCCGTGTCAACACCATTGAGACGCTGAAAAATTACGCAGAGCTGGATGAAGATATAATCCGCATTGTACAGCATATGCAGGAAATGTATCAGAGCGAAGGGAGCGGGAAAGCCGCTGAGGCGGCATGGGCAAATGTCAATGCGGCGATCCTGTATGTGGCGGATGCCTATGACCGGATGACTGCCATGAAATCCTTTGAGGAGCCGACCAGCGAGGTAAAGGCGTTGCGGGCGCTTCTGGCAGATCCGGAGACTTACGATCCGGTAGTGGTACAGGCTCTGATCAATGGTATCAATGTTCTCTACCCTGGTGTCTGTGTAGAACTGACAGGGCATGAAAAGGGACTTGTCATCATTGAAAATGAAATGGATATTTTCAAACCATGGGTTCTCAGCTTCCGTGACAACAAGCTTTATGACCTTTCCAACCCATCTTCCTGTGAAGGAATGGAGCTGGTGGATATCATGAAGACCATGGACAATCGGATTAAGCTTGATCCAGAACTGTTGAAAGAATACGAAAAGAAGTGATTAAAACAGTGAGCCCAGTTGTGCCCGGTGTCATGCTTGCATGAACATCGGGCACGATTGGGCGAACGTCCATCACGAGGAGCGGAGCGTAGGCCAGCCCGTTTTAATCATATGACAGCACTTGAAATCAAAATTTTGCAATTATTCATTGACATTTTTTGAAAAAGTAATTATTATATAGGTTAAGAAAAAGACTTTGATGGGGACAGTAGCAGAGAGAAGAAAGTTGCAGTGAGCCGTGGACAGTGGGAACGCGGTATGAGTATGCTTATGTGAAGATCACCCCTGAGTTGTGATGCCGAACGGTTTATCTAGTAGGCTGATCCGGATTCCACCGTTATATGGAGATGATTCGGCAGTTATGGGTATTCATGGCAGCCCGATCTTACAAAACAGGTGGTAATTATGACAGCTTTGGGGCTTTCATCCTTTTTTGGGTGGAAGCCCTTTTGGGTCCATGGTGCTGTCGCCCATCGCAGAGCGGATTCTAATTCACTGATTCAAGTATTGCTTGTGCCGCCTGTGGAGGCATGTTTGGAAGAGTGAAAAATATATTTTTCACTGAGGAAGTTTGTGTGCACACGCCCAAACTTCTTTATGCACAATAAGGCAAAGGTGAACTGTGTTCACCTTGCGAATGGAGGTAAAACATGTATGAGAAGGTTTCAACCGGTCTGAATTTTGTTGACCGGGAAAAGGAAGTAGAAAAGTTCTGGAAGGAACAAGATATTTTCAAAAAAAGTATCCAGCTCCGGGAGGGCTGTCCGACCTATATGTTTTATGACGGGCCGCCGACGGCAAACGGAAAGCCACACATTGGTCACGTGCTGACCCGTGTCATCAAGGATATGATCCCCAGATACCGTACCATGAAGGGCTATCAGGTGCCTCGGAAAGCGGGCTGGGATACCCATGGTCTTCCGGTAGAGCTGGAAGTAGAGAAACTTCTTGGGCTGGATGGAAAAGAACAGATCGAGGAATACGGTCTGGATCCCTTTATCTCAAAATGTAAAGAATCCGTATGGAAATACAAAGGAATGTGGGAAGACTTTTCCGGTGTTGTCGGTTTCTGGGCAGATATGGATGATCCCTATGTAACCTACAATGACGATTTTATTGAATCCGAGTGGTGGGCGCTGAAAGAGATCTGGGATAAAAAACTGTTGTATAAGGGATTTAAGATCGTTCCCTACTGTCCGCGCTGTGGCACCCCGCTGTCTTCTCATGAGGTGGCTCAGGGCTATAAGGCTGTGAAAGAGCGTTCCGCTGTCGTCCGTTTTAAAGTAGTGGGTGAAGACGCATATTTTCTCGCATGGACCACGACGCCCTGGACACTGCCTAGTAATGTGGCACTCTGTGTAAATCCGGACGAGACATACTGTAAAGTCAAGGCAAATGACGGATATACCTATTATATGGCAGAGGCGCTTTTGGATAATGTGCTTGGCGCCCTGGGAAATGAAGGAACAAAGGCATATGAAGTGCTGGAGACCTATAAGGGAACCGATCTGGAGAGGAAAGAATATGAACCTCTGTTTGATTATGCGAAAGGAATCTGTGAGAAACAGAAGAAAAAAGGTTATTTCGTCACCTGTGACAGCTATGTTACCATGACAGATGGTACTGGTATCGTACACATCGCACCGGCATTTGGTGAGGACGACGCCCAGGTGGGACGTAAGTATGACCTGCCTTTCGTACAGTTGGTAGACGGCAAAGGCGAGATGACAGAGGAGACCGACTACGCGGGAATGTTTGTAAAGGATGCGGATATGCCGATCCTGCAGGATCTTGAGAAAAAAGGATTGCTTTTTGACGCGCCGAAGTTTGAGCATGATTATCCTTTCTGCTGGCGTTGTGACACACCGCTGATCTATTATGCGAGAGAGTCCTGGTACATCCGTATGAGCGAGGTAAAAGAAGACCTCCTCCGCAACAACGATACCATCAACTGGATTCCGGAGTCCATTGGAAAGGGACGTTTCCAGAACTGGCTGGAAAATGTACAGGACTGGGCTGTATCGAGAAACCGTTACTGGGGTACTCCGTTAAATGTCTGGGAGTGCAGCTGCGGTCATATGGAATCCATCGGAAGCCGTGCAGAGCTGGCGGAGAAAAGTGGAGATCCAGAGGCGGCGAAGGTTGAGCTTCATCGTCCTTATATCGACGAGGTAACGATTCCGTGTCCCCATTGTGGCGGGACCATGCACCGTGTGCCGGAAGTGATCGACTGCTGGTTTGACTCCGGGGCGATGCCTTTTGCCCAGCATCATTATCCCTTTGAAAACAAAGAACTCTTTGAGAAGCAGTTCCCGGCTCAGTTTATCTCTGAGGCAGTAGATCAGACCAGGGGATGGTTCTACACGCTGCTGGCAGAATCTACCCTGCTGTTCAATAAGGCGCCCTATGAAAATGTAATCGTTCTGGGACATGTGCAGGACGAAAATGGCCAGAAGATGAGCAAGAGTAAAGGAAATGCTATCGATCCGATGGAAGCGTTGACACAATATGGCGCCGATGCCATCCGCTGGTATTTCTATGTGAATTCTGCTCCTTGGCTGCCGAACCGTTTTCATGGCAAAGCCGTTGTAGAAGGCCAGCGTAAATTCATGGGCACCCTGTGGAATACCTATGCATTTTTTGTACTCTATGCTAATATAGATAAATTTGATGCTTCAAAATACACACTGGAATATGATAAATTATCCGTAATGGATAAATGGCTGCTCAGCAGGCTCAATACTGTAGTGGGAGAGGTGGATGAAAATCTTGCCGGTTACCGGATTCCGGAGACGGCCAGAGCACTGCAGGATTTTGTAGATGATATGAGCAACTGGTATGTGCGCCGTTGCCGTGAGCGCTTCTGGGCAAAAGGAATGGAGCAGGATAAGATCAGCGCTTATATGACATTGTACACAGCCCTTGTGACCATCAGTAAAGCGGCGGCGCCGATGATTCCATTTATGACAGAGAGCATCTACCGCAATCTGGTTTGCAGTGTGGATAAAAATGCGCCGGAAAGTATTCATCTCTGTGATTTTCCGGAAGTGAATACAGCTTTTATCGACAAAGAGCTGGAGAAAAAGATGGATGAGATCCTGCAGATCGTCGTTCTTGGGCGCGCCTGCCGGAACGAGGCAAACATCAAAAACCGCCAGCCTATCGGAAAGCTGTATGTAAAATCGGAAGGAGAGCTATCTGATTTTTACTGCGACATTATTTCCGATGAGCTGAATGTCAAAGCGGTGGTATTTACTACCGATGTGAGAGATTTTACCACATATACCTTTAAACCACAGCTCCGCACCCTCGGTAAGAGATTTGGAAGCCGTTTGAATGCACTGAAGGAAGTACTTTCCGGACTGGACGGAAACCAGGCGATGGATGAGCTGAATGAAAAAGGCGAGATCACGGTAAAAGTTGAGGGGACAGACGAAATTCTGGCGAAAGATGACCTGCTGATCGAATCTGCCCAGATGGAAGGTTATGTATCTCAGGAGGACCACGGCATTACCGTGGTGATCGATACTCATTTGACAGAGGAGCTGATCGAAGAAGGATTTGTCCGTGAGATCATAAGCAAGATCCAGAACATGAGGAAAGACTCTGACTTTAAGGTGATGGATCTGATCGAGGTTTATATGGTGGGCAGCGACAGGATCACTGATGTCATTGTACGGAATGCCGAGCAGATCAAGGCAGAAGTACTCGCCGATAAGATCATTATCGGAGACATGCAGGGACATACGGCAGAGTGGACCATCAATGGTGAGGATGCTACCTTTGGTGTGGCAAAAATTTCTTTCTAGGAAAGAATAGTTTTATAGATAGCAAAAGGAAAGTGAGGAAGAATATGAATTTTTTAAATGAACACGATAAAAAAGCTCATTTGAAACAGGACATCGAGAACTATATGAAGCTGCTGTTCCGCAAACCGGTGGAAAATGCTACCAGCCAGCAGCTGTTTCAGGCAGTTGCTTATGCGGTAAAAGATATTGTCGTAGACGACTGGCTTGAGACCCACAAACAATATGAGGAAAAGGATGTTAAGACCGTTTATTATCTTTCCATGGAATTTCTGATGGGCCGCGCTCTTGGGAACATGATCATCAACCTCAAGCAGGATAAGGTTGTGCGGGAGGTTCTGGAGGAACTGGGCGTGGATCTGGACGTTCTGGAAGACGAAGAACCAGATGCAGCATTGGGAAATGGCGGTCTGGGGAGACTGGCTGCCTGCTTCCTGGAATCCCTGTCCACTCTTGGATATCCGGCTTATGGCTGCGGTATCCGCTACAAATACGGTATGTTCATGCAGAAGATCGAGGATGGTTTCCAGATCGAGGCGCCAGACGACTGGTTAAAAGATGGCAATCCATTTGAGATGAAGCGTCCCGAATACTCCACAGAGGTCAAATTTGGAGGCCATGTGGCTGTCCGTAAAGATGCCAGCGGACGTGACTGCTATGTGCAGGAGAATTATCAGTCTGTAAAAGCTGTACCTTATGACATTCCTGTTGTGGGATACGGCAACCGCATCGTCAATACCCTTCGTATCTGGGATGCCGAGGCCATCAATACCTTTAACCTGGATTCCTTTGACAAGGGAGATTACCAGAAAGCTGTAGAACAGCAGAACCTTGCCCGTACGATCTGTGAGGTTCTCTATCCTAACGACAACCATATCGCCGGAAAAGAGCTGAGACTGAAACAGCAGTATTTCTTTGTTTCTGCCAGTGTACAGAGGGCGGTTGCAAAATACATGGA
Source organism: uncultured Eubacterium sp. (assembly GCA_910585745.1). Lineage (GTDB taxonomy): Bacteria > Bacillota > Clostridia > Lachnospirales > Lachnospiraceae > Eubacterium_F. The sequence goes on from CAJUFM010000004.1 coordinate 69,280, forward strand.
GAAACATGATGACATTCACGGGCTGCCGGAAAAGGTATGTTTCCAGCTGAATGACACCCATCCGACGGTGACGGTTCCTGAGCTTATGCGTATTCTTCTGGATGAGTACTTCCTAGAGTGGGAGGATGCCTGGGAGATCACCACAAAGACCTGTGCTTATACAAACCATACTATCATGTCAGAGGCATTGGAAAAATGGCCCATTGACCTGTTTTCCAGACTTCTTCCAAGGATCTACCAGATCACGGAGGAGATCAACCGCCGGTTCCAGAATGAGATCGCGGAGAAATATCCAGGCAATTTTGATAAAGTAAAGAAAATGGCCATCATCTACGACGGCCAGGTAAAAATGGCACATCTTGCTATCGCCGCAGGATTTTCTGTCAACGGTGTGGCAAGGCTTCACACAGAGATTCTGAAGAATCAGGAGCTCAAAGATTTCTATGAGATGATGCCGGAGAAATTTAACAATAAGACAAATGGTATTACCCAGAGACGTTTCCTGCTTCACGGAAACCCGTTACTGGCAAACTGGGTAACGGAGAAGATCGGGCAGGGCTGGATCAAAGATCTGGAACAGCTGGATAAACTGACCCCCTATGCAGAAGATGCCAGGGCAAAACAGCAGTTTATGGATATCAAGCACCAGAACAAGATCCGTCTCGCCAAGTATATCAAAGAGCATAATGGCGTGGACGTAGATCCAAATTCCATCTTTGATGTCCAGGTGAAGCGTCTGCATGAGTATAAGCGCCAGCTTCTCAACATCCTTCATGTGATGTATCTGTACAACCAGCTCAAGGAAAATCCGGAGCTGGATATGGTGCCTCATACCTTTATCTTTGGCGCCAAGGCTTCCGCAGGATATCGTCGTGCCAAGGCGATCATCAAACTGATCAACAGTGTAGCGGACGTGGTGAATAAGGATAATTCTATCAAAGGGAAGATCAAGGTGGTATTCATCGAGAATTACCGCGTCAGCAATGCCGAGATCATCTTCGCGGCAGCCGACGTCTCCGAGCAGATTTCGACAGCAAGTAAAGAGGCTTCCGGTACTGGAAATATGAAGTTTATGCTGAACGGCGCTCCGACTCTTGGAACCATGGACGGTGCCAATGTGGAGATCGTGGAAGAGGTTGGGGAGGAAAATGCCTTTATTTTCGGTCTCTCTTCCCAGGAAGTTATTGATTTCGAGCACAACGACAAATATAAACCAAGAGAGATCTACAACACCGACCAGGATATCCGCAAGGTTGTTGACCAGCTGGTAGACGGTACCTACGGTGATCCTGAGCTGTTCCGTGAACTCTATTCCTCCCTTTTGGATTCCAATGGATATGAGCGGGCTGACCAGTACTTTATCCTGAAAGATTTCCGCTCCTATGCAGAGGCACAGAAGAAGGTGGACGCTGCATACCGCGACAAAGAGGCCTGGGCAAAGATGGCGCTTCTCAATGTGGCAAAATGCGGAAAGTTCTCATCTGACCGCACCATCGAGGAGTATGCAAAAGAGATCTGGAAGCTGGAAAAAGTGACATTATAAATAAAGATTTATTTCAAGATCCCAAAGCCATAGAGCAGAGACAGCAGCTGTTTTGTGGTTTTGGGATTTTTTGCGTTAATAATAAAATGATATACTTTACATATTTTGGGTTGAAATAAGAATAGATTTGTGATATGTTGTGGAAATAAAGCAAAACACGGAAGGAGATAAAGCAAAATGTAAAAAATAGTACAAAGGGTTATGGCATTGTTATGTTTGTTTGCTTTGTTATTGTGTCCATTTCAGCATATTCACGGAAAGGGAATTGAGACAGAGCCAGAGAAGAACAATCCAAAAATCTTTCAAGGAGATATCTTTGAGGCAGAGTTTCGCCTTGATGGAAAATGGGAGGGTGGATATAATGCTACTATTATTCTTCGCAATACCAGCGACAAAACGATAGAGGACTGGGCGCTTTTGTATTACAGTGAAGATGAGATTCAGAACCTGTGGAATGGAAAACAGATTGATAATGAGCATTCGATTGTAATGATAAAAAACGCGGAATGGAATCAGGATATAAAGCCAGGCAGGGAAGTAAGCTTTGGTTTTACAGCGAAATATGAAGATGAAATTCATATACCTCAAAGCTACAGTTTATCCACATGCCGCGTTAAGGTTTCAGAAAAAGATTATAAAATTACATACAAGACGAACAGTGACTGGAATAATGGTTACAGTTCCACTATGGAAATAAAGAACCTTACGGATGAGACGATTGAAGACTGGGAGCTGCAGTTCGAGTTTGGACATCCGGTTACCAATATGTGGAATGCCGTTATAGAAAAACAGGTCAATAAAACATATCAATTAAGGAACAGTGAATATAATCAGAATATACCAGCGAAGGGTGTAACTTATTTTGGTTTTAACGGGGAGCCTGGCGGAGTCTCAAAAAGTCCAGAAGGTTTTGTATTACACAAATATATTACGGATATTGATCCTGAATTAGATAGTGATGGAGACGGGATGCCTAACATATATGAATTGAGGATGGGAACCAATAGTTATAAAAAAGATACCGATGGTGATGGACTGGATGATTTTACAGAACTATTTAAAGTAGGTCTGGATCCCTTAAAAAGGGACACAGATGACAATGGCATAGAAGACGGTGATGAGGATAGTGACGAGGATGGCCTGGCTAATCTCAGGGAGATTCGGATCGGAACAGAGCCGGGGGACAGTGATACCGATAAAGACGGTCTCAGTGACGGAGAAGAGGTAAGAAAGTATAAAACGGATCCATTAAAAGAAGATACCGATGGTGATACCTTGACGGATGGTGACGAGATTACTCTTGGATTTGATCCCCTGAAAAAGGATACAAATGATAATGGAATATGTGATGGTGAGGAAAAGGTCCAGCAGACTCTCACAGAGGAAATTCCATCAGATAATAATAATGGTGGTGCAGTGACCGGAGTACAAGTAGATATGAAGGTGACGGGTAATATCAGCAATCACACAGAGATCCGAAATGTATTCGGGGAAGATATACTGTCCAGTGAATTGGTGGGATTGGTAGGTGTTCCAGTAAGTATTTCTACAGGGGGAAAATTTGATGAAGCCACTATTACATTTTCCTATGATGTATCCAAACTGGGGACGACTAAGGAAGAAGACCTGGCAGTTATGTGGTACGACGAGGAAAACGAGGACTATGTGATTTATGATGAAGAGTCAGTTGTTGATACTAAAAATCACACGGTAAGGTATACCACCACACATTTTAGTACATATATGGTGGTTGATAAAAAGACTTGGTACGACGTGTGGAGAAATGAAATTAATTATTATAAAAGAGAAAAACCGAAAAAGAATACAGATATTGTATTTGCTGTAGATATCTCTGGAAGTATGGTGGGGCCGGAGATCAGACACGCAAAAGATTCCATGAAAGGAATTATTAAAGCGAAGCTAGGAAAGGACCGTTGTAGTATTGTGACATTCGCCGATAAGGCAAATGTTGTACAGAAATTTTCCAATCATTCTGACAAGCTGGTCAAAAGTGTAAATACCATTTCTGCAAAGATGGAAAACAAGACCAATGTGAATAAAGGGCTCCGCAAGGCTATAAGTCAGTATACCGGGGATTCGTATAAGGATAAAGGGTATCAAAGGTATATCGTACTGATCTGTGATGGAGATACGGAGTATAATAAAGAGATTGTCGATCTTGCCAAGAAAAACGATATTGCGATTCTCACAGTACTGATCGGAACAGATAATGAGGCAGATCTAAAAAAGATGTCGAAGGAAACTGGCGGTAAATTTTATACAGTGGAAAAGACAGAAAGTATTGCTGACGTTTTGTTCAAACTGAAGAAAGATACAATGGGTGAATTAAAAACCAAAGACTCAGATGGTGATGGATTGTATGATATTCTTGAGAAAGGCATGTTATGTCAAAATGGTAAAATTGTGGTATCAAATCCTGGTGATGAGAACTCGGATTCCGACGATGTGAATGATCTGGAGGAAATGGGAGGGAGAAATAGTCTGGATGAAGACGGACTACCAAAACGGAAAAAGAAGATATTTGTAAAAGATACCGAAGAGTGGATTGAAGCGCGCTATTTTGTTTATCGAAGCGATCCAACAAATAAAGATACAGATAATGATGGTTACTTAGATAATGTAGATAAGCATCCAAAGAGACATGATGTGAAGCTGACAGAAATCTATCAAAAACAATACATTCCGATCGTGTCCGGTATTTCAATATACTATGGGGGATATCAGGGCTGGTGGGAGAATACTGACAGTAAAATGGCAAATAAAGGGTGTGGGATAATTGCCGGATCAGACGTCCTGCTTTATCTGAAGAGGAGAGAAGATAATAGTACTTTAAGTAAAATTTCTAAAAGCTCCTATATCGATTATGTGAATTCCGTGCGGAAGCATTATATAAAGAAAATGCCGATTTTTGATGAAATGACAGCCTTTAATCTGCAATCGGGGATGAATAAATATTTTGATGAATACTCTTTAAAAATGAAAGCGGTAGCTTATCCATTTGCCTTTTCCAGTAATAATCGAAAGCGGTTAAAAAAATTAATCGAAAAGTCCATCAGAAATGGAAATCCGGTGATTATTTCAGTTGGTCCCCATCTTTGGAGAGATGTAAAAAAAGATAATCAGGCTAAGATGTATGAATTGAGTAAAGGTTCTCTTATTGATTTTAAATATAACAAATACGATGAAAAAACTTTATACAATCATTATGTGGTTATTACCGGAATACATAGAGACCGGCAAATGAACACATTAAGATACCAGATTTCCTCATGGGGAAACAAATATTTTGTTGATTATGATGAAATTTGTAAATATAATGATGATTATGGAAGTGACTGTACCAGCGATGCATTATTTGTGTATTACAAATAATTAAAAGAATGTTCGGATTGCATGAGCAGTCCGAACATTTCTGATGGAAAGGAACATTATGGGAAAGATAATAAAGCGAATCTTCCAAATCGCAGGAATCGCACTTGCCGTATATATACTCTGCCAGATTTTCTATTACCGGATATATCTGAACATACCCAGTGCGGCGGCAAAAGGCCTGCAGAAAAAAATCACAGAAGAAATGGGAGAGGGGTTCAAGCTGACGAATCCTACACATGAGAATACGGAAGTCAGCTATATTGATGTGGATATAGACAGTGGATTATATATGGATGAAAAGATCTTTTCAATCTGCAGCCGGTTAAAAGATATCATATATGATTATGCCAGGGAGCATCCGGATAATTTTTCGCTCATTCCCTCCAGTGATCAGGAAATCAATGAACGCACTTACAATGCAAAAGGGTTTCATGTAAATTTTACAGATGAGAGTGGTGGGAAATTATACGGAGGAAACTATAGTGTTTTTGAATTTACCAATTATTTAGATACGGAAAATAAATACGACAACAGGTTAAGCCATATGAGGGTAAGTGGACTAGGGATGGAGCATTATGGCTATCGGTTAAGTGATCTTGTAAAGTTTAATGGGATAAAGGAGCTATACTGCGGTGATGAGATAGAGATAGATGACCCGGAGGCTCTTGGGAAGATGAAAGAATTGAAGCTTTTTGACTGGGAGGGAGATCCGGAGGTTGAGGAAAAGCTAAAAAAAGCAGCAGATAAGTATGGCATATGGTTTCAGTACGGCAGTTTTCTCCGATATAAATATAAGTAGTTAAGTTGTATTGAGGAAACACAAAAATACTAAGTTTCCCTAAAATTTTTATGAAAAGATTAATTTTTGGAGTATGAAATGAAAAGAATTTCTGATGGAAAGGAGCATTATGAAAAAGATAATAAAGCGAATCTTCCAAATCGCGGGAATTGCACTTGCTGCCTATATACTCTGCCAGATTTTTTATTACCGGATATATTTGAATATACCCAGTCCGGCAGCAAGGGGGCTACAGAAAAAAATTACAGAAGAAATGGGAGAGGGGTTTAAGCTGACGAATCCTACATATGAGAATACGGAAATCAGCTATATTGAAGTGGATATAGACAATGAATTATATATGGAAGAAAAGATCTTTTCAGACTGCAATCGGTTAAAAGATATCATATATGATTATGCCAGGGAGCATCCGGATAATTTTTCACTTATCCCAGCCAGAGATCGGGATATCGATGAGTATACGATTGGTGTTAAGGGTTTTCATGTGGATTTTACAGATGTTAACGGAGGGAAATTATATTGCGGAAGTTATAGTGTTTTTGCATTTTCCAATTATTTAGATACGGAAAGTAGATACGACAGCAGGTTAAGCCGTATGAGTGTGAGCTCTATTGGAATGGAGCATTATGGCTACCAGTTAAGTGATTTTGTAAAGTTTAACGGGATAAAGGAGCTAAACTGCTGTGATGAGATAGAGATAGATGACCCGGAGGCTCTTGGGAAGATGAAAGAATTAAAGCTTTTTGACTGGGAGGGAGATCCGGAGGTTGAGGAAAAGCTAAAAAAAGCGGCAGATAAGTATGGCATATGGTTTCAGTACGGCAGTTTTCTCCGATATAAAGATAGGTAGTTGAGTTGTATTGTATTGAGGAAACACAAATATTCTAAGTTTCCCTAAAATTTTTATGAAAAGATTAATTTTTGGAGTATGAAATGAAAAGAATTTCTGATGGAAAGGAGCATTATGAAAAAGATAATAAAGCGAATCTTCCAAATCGCAGGAATTGCACTTGCTGCCTATATACTCTGCCAGATTTTTTATTACCGGATATATCTGAATATACCCAGTGCGGCAGCAAGGGGGCTGCAGAAAAAAATCACGGAAGAAATGGGAGAGGGGTTCAAGCTGACGAATCCTATACATGAGAATACGGAAATCAGCTATATTGATGTGGATATAGATAGTGAATTATATATGGATGAAAAGATCTTTTCAGACTGCAGCCGGTTAAAAGATATCATATATGATCATGCCAGGGAGCATCCGGATAATTTTTCACTTATTCCCGCTAGTGATCAGGACATCGATGAGCACACTTACTGTGCAAAAGGGATTCATGTAAATTTTACAGATGAGAGTGGTGGGAAATTATATGGAGGAAGTCGTATTGTTTTTGAGTTTACCAATTATCTAGATACGGAGAATAAATATGACAGCAGGTTAAGCCATATGAGAGTAATTGCACGGGGAATGGAGCATTATGGCTACCGGTTAAGTGATCTTGTAAAGTTTAATGGGATAAAGGAGCTATACTGCGGTGATGAGATAGAGATAGATGACCCGGAGGCTCTTGGGAAGATGAAAGAACTGCAGTTTTTCGACTGGGATGGAGATCCGGAGATTGAGGAAAAGCTTATGAAGGCGGCAGATAAGTATGGCATATGGTATGAGGGCAGCAGTTTTGCCCAATGAAAATGAGAGTTTAAAAAATGGTTAGGGGGGATCCCCCTCTATTCTCTAATAATCCCTAAATCTAATAATACGTACGACATCACGGAAAGTAGGAAATACGTACTTTTTTCCTCATAATATTTTTCTTCCTTGTTAAAAATATGTATATTAGCACTTGAGAAATCGTCAATATTGAAATTGATTCCTTGATCAGATATGTATTTTTGGAACTCGTCGCATGCGTGTAAAATACTATGTTCATTTATTTTATTCATAGCAATTTTATCTGTATGTTGTGATATGAATTGTTTTGCATCTGCTCCAAGGCATGCACAAATATTATAGGATCCATCGATAAACTGGGAAATCTCGTATGATTCGATGGAAGGATAACTCAAAATTAAAATTCCTCCCATCATACTGTTTTCATTTTCCCGAGAATTCTTCAATGTATGAAGCAGGTTTAAGATAAATTGAGGATCGGTATTGGATTTTGAATCACGATCGAAAATATAATATACAGCAGCATTGGTTACATCAAATGAATATTGCTCAATTAATTCAGCGTAAATGGTATCGAGATAATCGGTTTCACTGATTGAAGCGATATTGGAGTTCTTTGTATTGATCACAGCAACGGTACTATGACTATCGGTCTGGCTTTTATAATAAGTTGCTTTATTCCGTCTCTTTTCAATTCTCTGATACCCCAGAAGGTCTTCAAAGATTTTTTTGATCAATGAAAATTCGTGTCTGCTTCCTTCCACAACAAATAGAACTTTGCCGATTCTTTTATTCTTTATCAGTTTCATATTCTGGTATTCCTCCAAAGACGCCGCTTAGGTACATTTTTTCTAAATTTTGGGCAACCCTGGGCTGCTCATCTGAAAAACGGTTTAAAACACTGCCCTCTCCGCCCATCATTTCCACGGAATATATCTGGTCAGGACGAAGCAGTGCGTTGGACAGAAGATTCGTGGAATGGGATACCAATAGCAGCTGGGTGTTGGTGCTGTTGTTCATGATATAACGGACAATCAATTCTTCCAATTTGTTATGAAATCCACTGCTGAATTCGTCAATGACAAGTAAACCGCCCTTCTGTACAGAATGTAATATGGCCGGGAGGATATTTATTAATGTTTTATTGCCTGTTGATTCTAAAAACATTGGAATCGGTACTGAGATGTCTTCTCGTTGAAAAAACAGTGTTTTACCCTCTTCTTCCGACATTTCATAACGGATTCCCTGTCCCTCAATCTCAAGTGCATATTCAACAGAATATTTGAAATTATTGTTTTTAAAAAATGAATTAATCTCTTCAACCCCATATTTTTCGAGATATTTCCGAATTGTCAGAGATTCATCATTATAAGAAGAGATGGTTCGTTTATATGCATTGATGCAGACAGATTGTTTTAAGAATGCAAACCATTTTTTTAATATTTCATTGTCCTCAAATTTAGTATTGAAATACACTTTTTTTATAAATAATAAGGACTCATCTACTTCATGAAAGGTGCTGTTTTCTGACAGCCAGAGCTTCGCATTCTCTCCGATTCTTTCTATAACTGGCTGATTATCCAGCTGTAATGTTTCTTCCAGAAATTTATTTCCATCAAAGGAAAAGCGGTAGAGGATCTCATGCCCGTCTATATCAAATTCATACTTTAGTGATGTCTCATCTTCCTTGGAAAATAGGCATTGATATAAAAATAAATGGATATCCCGGTCTTTGAAAAGCAGGTCCAACAATAACATAACCGGCTGAATCGCTGTCGTCTTACCGGAGGCATTATCACCTACAAAAAGAAGTCCTTTTAATAACTTTCCCTTTGTATTCTGTTTCAACAATTTATAATTTGTCTTTCTGAAATCAAACACAGTCTCATTTTTAAAACATTTAAAATTCTTTACTATGATCCGACTGAGCATATTGTCCCACCTCGCAATTTTTTTTCGTTAGAATATTTAGAGTTCGTAATTTTTTTGCACTTATATCATATCATACTATATTATTTTTGACAATATGATATTTTTCATACTTTGAAATTGAAAATCCTCAATTCCCCATAATCCCGCCCCCGCTGATGGCGGATTTCAGGCCAGCGGGGGCGTTTCTATGCTTCGTTTTACACTCTCATCGCTCCATCCACGGACAAAACTTCTCCAGTCACATAGCTTGCCATATCACTTGCAAGAAACACAAATGCATTTGCCACGTCTTCCGGCTCCCCAATTCTGCGGAGCGGAATTGCTGCTGTCATCGGTTCAATCATTTCTTTGGGGAGGGCAGCTACCATATCTGTCCTCGTAATGCCAGGCGCCACCGCATTTACACGGATATTGCTTGGCCCCAATTCCCTTGCAAGGGAAAGCGTCATGCCATTGACCGCGAATTTACTTGTTGGATAGGCAGCCCCTCCAGGCTGTCCGCTGATGCTCACCATGGAGCTCGTATTGATAATGCAGCCGCCACCCTGTTCCTTCATAATCTTTACGGTTGGCTGAATGGCATAAAAAATGGAATTTACATTCAGGCTGATAACCTTTTCAAACTGTCCCGGTTCATAATTATCAACCTTTGTGCTGTCAGAAATTCCGGCATTGTTCACCAGAATATCAATTCTTCCGAACTGTTTTTTCACAGCTTCTATTGCGTCCGCCACTTTCTTTGCATCAGAAAGATCCGGATAAGCGCCGTCTGCTTCCCAGTCCGGATTCTCATTTTTTAAAGCTGAAAGCGCCTTGTCCACCGTTTCCTTTCTGGAACCGAACAGAACTACTTTGGCTCCATTTTCTAAATATTTTTTTACAATAGCAAATCCAATCCCGCGTGTTCCACCTGTGACAACTGCCACTTTACCTTTTAACATATTGCTACCTCCTGCTAAATAATAATGTTGTAAAATTTGATATCTTAACTTATTATCTCACACACAGAACCCGGACATTCATTTTGGGGCAGAAAATACAGCTGACTTTGCACTGCGGGGACTTTTTACCCCGGCAAACTATCCCTAAGGCACAATGCCCCCCAGCCGATCATGGGGCTGGGATAATTTTTTTCTGCGGGGAGATGCCTGGCGCCCCGCTGGAGATAGGCTTTTACCTTCTGTCCATACAGATAGGGATCCCGGTTTTGGACGATGCCGTACTGCATGAGCAGGGCGGCGCTGCCGGTGACAAAGGGGGTGGCCATGGAGGTGCCGGTGTTCCGCGTATAGCCTCCGCCGGGGGCGGTGCTGAGAATATCTACCCCTGGTGCGGCGATATCTGGCTTGGCGAGGGAGAGACCGGTATATCCCTGTCCGGAAAAAGAGGCAAAAGTATCGGTATTGCTGTTGTAGGCAGCCACTGTGATCGGGGCGGAGGCAGTGGAAGGGATGGTAAGAGTGGTGTTTTCGATGGGTACGAGAAATCTTGTGTCTGGATTGATGGAGTTTCCAGAAGGCAGCCAGAGATTGTAGCTTCCATCTACTATGTTTTCCGGTATCAGCTGGAATTTCCAGATACCCCCCTGGATATAAGTGTTTCCGGGTACAGGCAGCATCTCCAGGTAGATCTCCTGGGACGTGCTGTAGGGGGAGGGTTCTCCCAGATACCAGAGAAGATGGGTGGAGTCCAGGATGTCTTCATGGACCCCAGGAGCCCGGGCGGTGAGGAAAATATCATTTCCACTGGGGGCCAGCAGGCGGATACGGAAGGTGTCAACGTAATTTTTCCAGATCTGAAGATTCAGGGAGGTTTCACTGGAAGCTACAGCAAGTTCAATCTGGGTGGTCTGGGTGGAGTTGAGGATTCCCGAGGTATGCCTGCCTTTGTTGCCTTCATTTCCGCTGCCGATGCAGATGGTCGTCCTGCCCAGCCCGGCGAGATTATCGATGTAGGTTTCCAGAAGGGAGGTGCCGTCGTGGCTTCCGTAACTGTTACCGAAACTGATATTCATGGCCAGGGGCAGCTGCCATTCCATGGATCTGCGGACGCAGTACTCCATCCCCAGCATGAGTTCCGTTGTGCGGGGAAAGCCCTCTGGGAATGCATTTCCCAATTTTACGATAAGGAGGCTGCTGGCGGGAGCCACGCCTTTTTGTCTGCCCTGGCTGGCTCGTCCGTTGCCGGCGGCGATCCCGGCTACGTGGGTGCCATGACCAGAAAGATCGCGGCTGGGAAAGCTGCGGTCGTTCTCTGCCAGGGCGCGGTTGATGTCCTCGCTGGTGAAGATCCTGCCGCGGTTAAAAAAAGACTTGGTTTCATTGGGGACGGTCTGATCCCAGAGTTCCCGGATCCTGGTGGTACCGTCCTCATTGCGGAAATCAGGGTGGAAGATATCGATGCCACTGTCCACGATCCCCACCAGTACGCCGCTGCCATCCAGCGACAGGGGGGGATTCTGCACCGGGGTGATGCAGGAGGCGGCGCGGGCTTCATAAAGGGAAAGAACAAGATTTTTTGGTTTTTCAATATATTCGATCTCTGGCATTTCAGAGAGTGTGGGGATATAATTTTCTGGTACGGAGACGATGGCATAGCCTCCAAACAGTGGAAAAAAGGTAACAAAGTCTGGGAAGACGGGGGAACCAGAGTATTTTACGATCAGTTCCCAGCGTTTTGTGGCAGGATCATACCCAACATCCAGGGTATTACTTTGTTCTCTCTGGGCTTCATCTGTAGAAAGTGCCAGTTCCAGTACGGTTTCAAGTTTCTGATCGGTCATTGGACATTCTCCTCATAGGCACGGCGCAGTTTTTCCAGTGCCTTCTTTTCGATGCGGCTCACATAGCTTCTGCTGATGCCATATTTTTTTGCGATCTCCCGCTGGGTGATTTCTGTCTTCTCATGAGAACTGCGGTTCTGAGGCAGGCCATATCGGAGACGGATAATCTCTTTTTCGCGGTCAGTGAGTGCTGTTTCTACGTATTGATAAAGCTTTTTTACATTCTCTTCTGTCTCCAGCCGTTCTGCCACATCTTCATCAGTTGTCTCCAGCAGATCCAGAAGGCTGATGCTGTTGCCCTCCCCGTCATCATTATTGATCGGCTCATAAAGGTATACTTCCTTGGCCTGCTTTTTTGTGCTGCGGAAGGTCATCAGAAGTTCATTGTCGATACATCGGGGGTGGCTAAATGGGTGGCAGATGAAAATTCTTCCCCTGTCAGGAATGAAAGTCCGCCCGGGAAGATGGTAGCAGTCGTGCCATCCCATTCGATATGGTCGATCAGAAGCTGGACGATGCTTTTCTGCGTGTCATAATCCAGCCTGCTCCACAGATTCGCATCAAAGTGAAGGAGAGTGTTTAAATATTCTCGGAGCTTTGATGTACCCGGAGTTTCTTTTTTCTGCTGCAAAGTTTCCAGTTCCAGTTTCTGATTTTTAATTTCCGCAGAGATTTCTTCCATCCGTTGGAACAGGATGGATTCCACTTCGTCAGAAGTAGCGTTTTCAATGGACTTTACAAGCCGGTCCAGTTTCCTGCGGTTGGTTTCAATCCCATGCTTTACAAGCATTTCTTCCGAATCTTGGGGAACGGGTGAGCCAAGTTCGGATTTGATGGCGTCAAGAATCGCGTCGTCCTCATCCTGAATCTGGTGGTACATCTCAAACAGATAGGATACGACTGCTTCGTCGAGTATATTTCCCTGCACATTTTTCTGCCCGCAAAGTCCTCCCTTACTTTTACTCTTTGTCTCGCAGAGATACGAAAAACGGCGTTCGCCTGTTTCTGTCTGCGTTCCGGTGCTTTTTGGACGCATCGGGGAACCGCAGCTGCAATACACAAGCCCGGACAGAAGCGCGTGGTTCGTTCTGGCACGGCGGAATGCGTATTTGCTCTGTGATTTCAGACGTTCCTGTACCTGAATCCACAGACTGCTCTCAATGACAGGAATATGTTCTCCGACCGCAATGATCCAGTTGGATTTTTCATTGAAGCGGCTCTTTCCGTTCCGGTGGTGCTCGTTTGTCTTGTTATAGCCGATAAGTCCATGCTCCCCGGTAAAAGCTTCTTTATCCGTGTAAACGGAATATTCATTTGCGAGCAGAAAGTCATAGGCGTCTGAATCCGCTGTGCAGTATACCGGATTCATCAGGATAAATTTCAGGCTGTAATTCGAGAAATTCACACCGTTTCTGCTCCGGATGTCATGGTTCATCAGAAAGCCTGACAATTTGGTGAGAGAGCCGAGTTCCAGATACTTTTTATAAATCTGTCTTACGGTATCCAGCTCTTTCGGCTTTTCAGTCAGCTTGAAGTAAGAGCGCGCTTTCCCCTGACGCTCAAAGTGGATTTTTTCGCTCTCGAAGCCGAGCGGCGTCGTTCCTCCGAGCCACCGCCCGGTTTTTGCCAGAGCAGTCATATTGTCTACGATACGTTCTGTAATGGTGTCTCTCTCCAGTTCAGCGAAAGCGGAAGTAATGTTCATCATCGCACGTCCCATCGGTTTCGTCGTATCAAAGGATTCGGAGACAGAGATGAATTCCACATCTGCCCGCTCCAGCTTTTTGATAAAGTTCGAGAAGTCAGAGACGCTGCGGCTGACTCGGTCAAGACGGTAGCACACAAAAAAGTCGTACTGCGCCAGCTCGCCTAACAGCTTTTTCATGGCAGGACGTTCTAAAGCTGACGTTAGATAACGATACTTTTGAAAACACTGGAAAATCAAGGTTTTTC
>CAJUFM010000005.1 GCA_910585745.1 uncultured Eubacterium sp.
GATCGGGCAACCGGTCCTTTTATTTTGGTAGGCACCTTGTTGTAGAGCGCTTACGCATAATGCCATTACTGAAATCCCGTAATAGTCAAGACCATTTACTTTATATATATTATTTTCTTTTAACCAACGAAAAAAGGCGTGGGCAATATTACTATATTTTTCTATCCTTGTACATCTATCCATTCCAAATAACAATAAATAATATTGTAAGCGAAGGAATGCATCGAATATTGCTGCAAAAGAACTATCATTTAAGTCATATGCCTCTCTTGCCAGGTTAAGCATTTCTTCGTATAAACTTCTTTTATCTGCTTGCACATCATATAAATAATGCATTATACAATAATTATATGATGTAATCCATTGAAGCTCTGGCTTTTTACATTTTATGGAGGCAGCTTTATCTGCATAAAAAACAGCCTCTTCTCCCCTCCCATTCTGTTCAGCCTGAAGCATCATATCTATATAATCGTTGATTTTCTTCTCTTTATGACTCATAACATATGATTCCTTTCTCAATCTACAAAATCAAAGAGTTCCTCATTTCGTTCCACAAATAGATTGAAAACAGCAGTAAACTCCTCTTCATTATCAAGACTAAGGTACTCTTGCTCCAAACCATTGTTATGTACTTCGAAAATCATCACCTCTGTAGATTCATGATCATCAGGAATAAACACCACATATTCTTTACTATTGTGTACAATAATATCTAATAGTTCCAAAGATATTTGATTTCCCTCTTCATCAGTCAATTCATATATATTATCTGGAAGTTCTGGACTTTCCAATTCTGGATTTTCTTCATAAAACTTTTCAATTACTGCCCTTGCCATGGCTTCTGAGACCGGAACACTCTGTCCATTTAGAGCCCGGGCATCTACTACATTGATAGGATTCTCCAGGTTCTCTGTCTTACATATTAAATATTCGTTATTACCATATAATGACTTTCCTATAATTCTTCCCGTAAGCCGCTCTCCATGTCCTGAAAAAATAGCGATGTAATCATCATCCGGCATATCATCTATCTTCATTCGGTACCTCCACAATTTGAATTTCTGCACCTATTGGAATCTCCCCTTCAATTACGACATCGTAACATTCCAAATCTTTATTGTATACAAATGAGAAACTAGTACTAACATCATCTACTATATAAATTAACTGCAAGTTAGATACATCAAACTCAGTTCCATCCAAACGAATTAATAAACCATATGAAGTTTTTTCAATATAGCTATACTGAGAAACCTCATTTCTCATAATCTGACTATCATTAGATACCTGATGCCCTCTGCCAGGAACAGTCTGCATAGTTGAGTAAAAATTCCACAGATTATTTGTCTGTTCCTGCCTTTCCCCTATCACACCTTTCAGACCATTTATAGTATTTATCAATTTATACTTTATCTCTGTCACGGTTTTATCAAGCTTCCTTTTTAAGATTGATTCTGGACAATAAAATGGATTAAATCCCGTCTTTGACTCTCCCGATAGATTTTCAAAATGATTTGGAACTAATGCCAGCGTTTCATATTCTTTATCATCAAACATAAATATTTGAAGATTTTCTTCTCCAATATCTTTTATAGCCGTATTAATTATCTGTCCAACAGCACGAACATTTTTAGTATCAAAAGATTTGGAAATATGATCAATAACCAAAATAGGAATGATCGGATAATTATTTTCCTTTAGTAAAATTTTTAAAAACCCTATGTATCCACATAATTTTATTAAGGCACGTCTCGCATAACTGCCAATATACAGGTACATATCTTCCTTTTTTCTTGACGCATCATTGTATACTTTCACTGATTTTCCTATAGGCTGTAGAGCATTTCCGCGTTTTAAGTATTTAATTTGAAAACCCTCCTGAAATGTATCCTCATTTATTATGGAAGAAACATCACCAGCCGATTTGTATAATTTCGTAATGTATTTTGAAAACTCATTTATTTTAGTTTCATCATCAGAATTTTGAAAAACTTTTATTTGTTCTTTTATCTCCCAAATTCTACTTTGTGTTCTCTTTATCTCTTCACTATGATCATATGTATCGACAGATAGATATTCTTCAATAAGGGTGAGCGCTTTGGCTTTTTCCTCTATTGTATAACACTGAAAAGCGGAATCGTTTCTTCTGATTTCTAATTTTAAGGCTTGTCTTTGTTTTTTTAATTCTTTGATTGTCTTATCGCCAATCGTATATTGACCAAAAGATATGGTATCATCCAATCCATCCATCAATTCCTTAACTGGTTCTATTAAATATCCAAATTCAGCATTCTCTTTCAGCATATTATCTAAGTTTTCTAATAATATTCTTCGATTTTTGCTATTTTTTTCAAATTGCTTTACATCATCAATTGTATTTTCATAAATTTTAATCTGATCCGAAATATTACTGTACATAATCTCTAAATCAGCTATATTTCTTCTCTTTTTTTTCTGTACAGGTGCCTGCATATTTTTAAGTGAATCTAACGCTTTATATATATCTTCTGCATTATTTCCAGTATACCATGTATCGCCCCCTAACTTTTGCATATTTTGATTTATCTGATCACAAATGAAATTATGCCATGAACAATTATCTTCCATTTCCCTTAATTTTTCCTGCAATCTTTCCAATTCCTGCTGCAACGTGTATATTTTTTCAAGATTATTGTTAAATATAAAATTTAATATTGGTGCTAACTTAATCGAATATTTAATATCACTGCACTTGTCCAGAAAATCATGAATTATTCCCTGATGCTGTTCTCCCAAAAAATTAAACATAGTAAATGTTCTAAAGGTCAGTTCCTCTTCTGTAAATTTACGAATACTTCTTAAAAATACTTCGTTTGTTGCAAAGATAGCATTCAAGCGTTCTCTGTATTCTCTCTTGTCAATAATTTCACTTTCTTTCTCATCAGCATACGACAGTAAATTTTTAGAAGGGTCACTAAAACGCGTCATTTTATATTTTACATTTTCCACCTGAACTTCCATTGAAGCCTTTTTCAGACTGTCCTTAAACCATTGCTTTTTTCTTATATCTTCCGATGAGCCAAACATATAATCTATAAAATTATAAAATTCTGTTTTTCCAGTGCTGTTTTTGCCCTTAAAATAATTTATACCCTGACTGAAATTATATGTATATATTTCATCTGCATAATTATATAATTCCAATTTATTAATCTTAAACACTATTCATAACCTCCTTCATAAATTGCCTATCTGCCATCGTCTTACTCGCCTCAATTGCCTTTTGGATGAATGGAGATTCTTCATATATATAACTCTTGGCCTCTCTGCCTTTTAACAGACGAATCATAGATTTGATCACCGTTACATTTCCATTTAATTTTAACAAATGTATGGATTTTAATATAAATTTTACATTTTCACAATAATCCTCATACTCACCAGACAAAAGCGAAATTGCTTTGTAAACTATATCCTGTTTATTTTTGGCTGTATATATACCCCGCGGCATAAATACTTCTTTTTTGATTAAATAAGAAAAAAGCATTATCTTACATAATGAAAGGTCTTTATGCCTTTCTAAAATACTTAATATAATATCTATATACATACTAATTTGAATGGCTTCCGCCTCTAATTTAAGCTTTTGCATTATCCTTATCCTCCCATGAAATTTGACGCTCTAATTCTCCCTCCCGCGTTAGGTATATGCTCGATCCATTTTTAATCTGCTCACAGTCAGCATACGAATTGGATTGTTCCTGGGTCCCAAAAAATCTGTTAAACGGAGTATCTTTCCCTTCATATTGAAGTTTACACTTTACTTTCTCATAATTTTCATAAGTCGTCTCCTCAATATTATTAATCTTTGTAAGTTTGTTTAATTCTTTATAACCATATGATATATATTGATAATAACTTCTATGCAATAATTGTGTTTTTATTAAATTACTTGATATGCCACAGGCTAATAATTGTTTATATTCTCGTGATTTTGCAACTTGCAGATCATCCAGATCAATATTATTCACTTTCTTAAAATCAGAATAGGCAGGCAGGAAAAATTCATCTGTGATTCTATTACATATTTCTTCAGCTTGCGCAATCATCCTGTTATAACAAATCTGATAGGTTTTCTTTGCATTGATATGATTAATTACTTCTACGGTAATGTAAGTCAATAATTCTTTAATTCGGTTGTAATATGTAACCGGATTTACACCTGCCTTTTTAAATAACACCTCGCATTTTTCTTCTATTCGTTTATCAACATCATTCTCTGAAATAAATCTATATTTTCGATGAATAGAATTATATATCTTTACAAAGCCATCCGCATCGTTTATATACTTATTTTTGACTTTTGATATGGTTGCTTTTTCTTTTGTTGTACTCAATACTTTTGAATATAAATCCTCTGCTGAAATGTCAAAAAGAATATCGCTATTCCCATACTCTCCACTCGTATAAAGGACATATTCCATTACGTTTTTTCCCGATGATTCCAACAAGATCCAGTTTAACAAAACCTGCCTGGCAATACTTCTATCTATTTTTCTTCGCTTTACTTGAATTGCTTTTATTCCACTCGATGATCGAATACAGCTCTTAAATTGATCCTCGTTTGAGTCAATAGTATTCGATGTCAGATCATTTACTACCACATCCTCTAAGGTTTCAAACTCTGTTTGCATCTCTTTTTCCATCGTCAACATATATAATACAAACACCCTTATTTGATAAGCAAAACCACTTAAACTATTTATTCCACCTGTATCAGTTTGATAATCATCCATGCTTGTCACCCCCCCTTCCCACAAAACATTTTTAAGGTATTTAAATTTAGGAAAATAATGCTTTCTAAAAATTGTTTAGATCATTTTATAAATTTTATTTCCAATTTTAAATGGGGTAACAAAAAGGCCGATCATATAAGAGATAATCACTTTTACTAAAAAATAAATGATCCATCCAAATATCGGAAGCCACAAAAAATATACTGGTTGTATCCGATCAAGTGCTTTCCAACCAAAATATACACACATAAGCGCTATTACAGCCCCTAGTGTATCTGGTAACAATAACACTATAGACAAAGTAACTGCATAACATATTGCTATAATTACCACTTGTCCTGCTGTAGTTTTAAAAAAATTAGTCTTGTGTTCCATAATTAAAATCCTCCTTATAATTAGTTCACCTGTATCTTCTTTTTCCCCATCCAAGAATCCCTTTCAAATTCCCGCTCTTCCCTTGTCTTAAATTCAAAGTAGTATACTTTTCCCCTTTGCATATTCGTTATTTCAGCTACTGTTTTCTTATTCCTGACATCCAGGAGATATTCACTATACGCAGGTGACATATCTTCAAATTCGGAATACTGCACCTCATACATTACGATGGGAATTCGGTTTTTACTGCCATCCAGGGTGATCTGAACCGTTCCCTCCTTATTGTTCTGCAGCTCAAATTTAAACCAACAGGGAGATAGTTTGATTTCTTTTAACTTAATTCTTTCATCCTCTCCATCTGTGTATTCAAAACTATTATAGTCTATATAAAACAACGGATATCTGGATGACTCAAAAGTAGTTTTATGTCGCTCTTCACTGTACCATCCAAAAAATTCATAGTCCTTTCTCTTCACCGTATCTGGAAGCTTCAGTTTTGTACCATACTCATAATATTGGGGTAGTTTCCCTGGGGTTTTTCCCCCTGCCATGTCATAAGTGATAGGTATTTTCTTTCCCCTGGCTCTAGCTGTTTTCTTTTTCGGCAGAACTCTGGTCTTTTTCCCGTTCACTCTCCAGATACGCCACCCTTCACAGTTGTCAAGATGGCAGGTCACTTTGGAGCGGTTTATGATCGTACTAAGGCTGGGGCAGTCCTGCGCAATACCCTTTTTCCATGATTTCAGAGAGGCTGGGAGAACCAGCTTTTTTAGAGAATCACAGTCATTAAATGCGCCTTTTCCGATAGTTGTTACCGAATCCGGAATCTCAATCGTTTTTAAGGATTTCATATAACAAAACGCATTCTCTCCAATCTTTTTCAAAGAAGATGGGAGAATAACCTTCTTTGCATTCCAATAATGTGAAATACCTTCTTTTTTTATTGCGGTGATTCCCTGACCAATAATAATCACTTTAACGCTTTCTTTTTGCTCATAATTAATTAAGTGATCAATACTTTTTAATTCCCCTTTCCCATAAAAGGAAAGCACTCCATCCTCTGATAAATTATACTGGATATGTCCTTTTGCACTAGCAGTTTGTTTTATGGTTAGTGTAAAGCAGACCCCAAACAACAAACATAAAAATGTGAATATGCTTTTTTTCATAAATAACTCCATCCCACAGCGTATGAAACAAGACGAAGAGAAAAAGCTGCTGAAGCAGACAGCAAAAACGTATTTCTCTTCCCTCGTTCATACCGTCTTTTATTACGTGTTTTTCTGTTCCAAATTTATATTCTTATTTCTCTATTAGCGGCCTCTGAATCGAGTTTAATGGAACATAGGCAATATATTGCTTCACTTCAGATTCATTTTTTGCCACAACACCAAAATCCAGATTATTTCCCACCACATGGCATCCCTCTAACTCAAATTTTGGATTAACTGAGTTATTCTGTCCCAAAAGAGCCGGCAGGGAAACAAATTCCTGAAAAGCATTGTATTGAATGCCTTTTCCCTTCCGGCGGACATCCATCCTGGTGATAGTCAAGGGACTATTCGATTTTTCACTTCCACTGCTTATATAAATCTTCCATCCGCCTCCATTTTTCTCTATATCCAGTGACTGAAATGACTCATTGGGATGTAACAAACGTTTTGATATATCATCCTGGTAGTAATGTTTTTGAATTGAGCCAATACAGGCTTTTTTCAACTCTTTTTTCAGTTTTCCGCCAAAGGACAATGTCTTTTCAAATCTTCCGCCTATGATTTTTCTGATCTTCTTCATATCATAGAGACTAAGTTCCATGCGTTTTCCCTTTTTTTCTGTCAGTTGCTTCCACATCACCAGCGTCGAACCATCTGCCGTAAGTGCCCCTGCCACCCTGGTTACTGATTTGCCATTGTTTCTGCCACTTTTATTCGCATAAGCTAATTTGGACATCTGAAGATATGTCTTACTATTTTTTTTATACTCAAACTTTTTTTTACTAAAACTTTTTTCAAGTATTTTCTTTTCTATAATAACTAAATCTCTCCCTAACCCCTTTCCTTCACGAACATTCCCCGACAGCAGATAGTATTCTTTCCCTTTTACAAAAAATTGTTCAAAGGTATCACCATGGGCAAAACCAATCATATCTGTCTTTTTTACAAAGGAACTATACCCCTTTTCTGCCAATTTACCCTTCATTAATACCACATCGTCACCATTGCGCTGCATTGTATAAATTCCATTTGATAATGGAAGATAATTCTGAACAGCTTTATTTCCTTCAGTACCATTAAACATCAATTCATGTTTTATAGTAGCTGATATTGGTGTCGGTGTTGGTGCTGCTGTCGTCGCTGGTGTTGGCTGCGGTGTTATTTCTGGAGCTGATTGCGAAGCTCTGCTTTTAGCAGATGACTTTTTCTTTGGCATGATACTGTTCAAATAAGCATAATATTCTTCAAGGGAATCAAAGAAGTCCGCATCGTATACAAATTCATCATCCTCATATTCTGGTTCATCTTCCAGGTCTTCTTCCATATAATCTTCTGAAATCATTCCCATTTCAAACAATTCATGATTCGTAATCTCAACTTTATCCTGACATTTTGCGATAAATCCAAATTCCACACTCTGCCCGGCTTCGATATTTTGGTTATACACGGCATTTTCAAGATCATAATAATATGTATCCTGCTCGTCGACTTCCTCAAAACTTTCGGTAATGGCAGCATTCCAGATACTTTCGATCTGGAAATTGCCATCCAGCATAAGGCTCCAATCCTCAATCCGCTTGTCGCTCGTATTCGTGATCGTGATCTTTCCGTTAACTTTGTCATCCCAGTTGCTGTATTCCGTGTATTCTAATTTATAATTTTCCTCTTCTGCACTTACACATATTCTGTTTACGGTACAGTACTCCGGCAGTTTTATTTTTGCATCGTTTTGAACCATCATCCCAAATGATACGCTGCCTTTTACATCTATATCCTGGTTCCAGTCCGCATTGTGTATTACATACTCATTATCCTGTTCTGAGATCACCTTGGCGTTCCAGATATTTTTGATCTCAAAATCAGCAGGAATCTTTATTTCCCAATCCTCAATCTTCTCATCCAGGATATTGGTAAGCTTTACTTCGACATTACTATGACCATCCCATGTGCCAGTGACATCATACGTCAGCTTTACATCATATTCCTCTGACATATCAGAGTCAGTGTTCTCCCCTATCCTCTGCTCTGCTTTTACATCTTTTACGCCGGCTGCTACTATACTGCTAAACAGCAGACAAACAATCAACATAGAAGTGACTAACCTTTTCCATTGGTTTCTCATAATTTTTCTCCTTTTTATTTTCTAGTTCTAAAAAATACCAATATAGTTGCTTTAGGCAGTGTAACATATTCTTACAAATTTTAAAACACGCAAAAGGTAAGGTTCATAGGAACTATTGGTATAGTATTCTTTCAACCAATGAAAAAATCCCCCAATTCCGTCACCTTCCAGCGACCAAACCGGGGGAATATTTTTATATTTTCTTAGTTTTACTCATCCAGCGGAATCAATTCTTCCTCTTCGGCGAGGATTCCTTCATCCACTTCCTCTGTCATAAACAGCGCTTCGGTTTCATCCGTCATCGCTGCATCATTTTGCATACCGTCTTCATCGGTTTCATTTACAACCTCTTCTTCCAGAACCGGTTCCGGTGGATCCAGACTGTCTACCAGGTCACTGTGAAGCCCGATGTTGCGGTAACGTTTCATACCTGTTCCCGCCGGGATCAGCTTACCGATGATAACATTCTCTTTCAGACCGATCAGTGGATCTACTTTTCCTTTGATCGCTGCATCCGTGAGCACTTTCGTCGTTTCCTGGAAAGACGCTGCTGACAGGAAAGAATTAGTAGCAAGGGAGGCTTTCGTGATACCGAGGATGATCTGCTTGCCCTCTGGCACTTCCAGTCCCTTTTCTTCCAGTTCCTCAACTTTGTCATCAAATTCCAGTGTATCTACCAGTGTGCCCGGAAGGAAATCCGAATCTCCATTGTTCTCAATCCGAACCTTCTTAAGCATCTGGCGGACGATCACTTCGATATGCTTGTCATTGATCTCAACACCCTGCAGGCGGTAAACACGCTGCACCTCGCGGAGCATGTAATCCTGAACGGCGCGGACGCCCTTGATCTTCAGAATATCATGAGGATTGACACTACCCTCTGTCAGCTCGTCGCCTGCCTCCAGCTCCTGACCATCCATTACTTTGATACGGGAACCATAAGGAATGAGATATGCTTTTGTCTGACCGGTCTTGTCATCACTGATGATAACTTCGCGCTTTTTCTTGGTATCTCTCAGAGTTACCGTTCCGCCAAATTCGGAAATGATCGCAAGTCCCTTTGGCTTTCTTGCCTCAAACAGCTCCTCCACACGGGGAAGACCCTGTGTGATATCATCTCCTGCCACACCACCGGTATGGAAGGTACGCATCGTAAGCTGTGTACCCGGTTCACCGATGGACTGCGCAGCAATGATCCCCACGGCCTCGCCTACCTGCACCGGTTCACCAGTCGCCATGTTGGAGCCGTAGCATTTCGCACAGATACCAATATGGGATTTGCAGGTAAGGATCGTACGGATCTTCACCTTCGCCTTATCTCCGGCATCGATGATCGGTTTTGTATTTACAATTCTCGCCGCACGCTTCGGTGTGATCATATGATTTGCCTTCACGATGAGGTTGCCCTCATCATCATACATATTTTCACAGGCATAGCGCCCGGTAATTCTTTCCTCTAATGTCTCAATGACTTCTTTTCCATCCATAAAGGCACTGATCCACATACCTGGAATTTCATCCTGACCCTCACAACAGTCTGTCTCGCGAATGATCAGATCCTGGGATACGTCAACCAGACGTCTCGTCAGATATCCGGAGTCTGCTGTACGCAGCGCTGTATCAGAAAGTCCCTTACGGGCGCCGTGAGCCGAGATAAAGTACTCCAATACGTCAAGACCCTCACGGAAATTTGACTTGATGGGAAGCTCGATGGTACGTCCTGATGTATCGGCCATCAGTCCACGCATTCCGGCAAGCTGCTTGATCTGCTTGTCAGATCCACGGGCTCCGGAGTCCGCCATCATAAAGATATTGTTATATTTATCCAGGCCTGTCAGAAGTGCCTCTGTGATATCGTCATCGGCATTCTTCCAGGTCTCAATAACTGCCTTGTAGCGCTCTTCCTCGGTGAGAAGTCCACGCCGGAAATTCCTGGAGATGTCCTCCACTGTCGCCTCTGCATCTGCAAGAATTTTCTTTTTAGCTTCTGGAACTTCCATATCCGAGATGGATACTGTCATCGCAGCCCTGGTGGAGAATTTATACCCCAGCGACTTGATGGCATCCAGCGTCTCCGCCGTTCTCGTAGCGCCATGGTTATTGATACATTTCTCAAGAATCTGCTTCAGCTGTTTTTTTCCTACGTGGAAATCCACCTCCAGCTTCAGGAAATTCTCGTCCTTTTCACGGTCCACAAATCCGAGATCCTGGGTAATGATCTCATTGAAAATAAACCGTCCGAGGGTGGACTCGATGATCCGGGTCTCCTTCTCGCCCTTTTTATTGATACCCTCACGTCTCACTTTAATCTTGGCATGAAGGGTGATCTCATGGTTTTCATAGGCAACAATGGCCTCATTCATATTACGGAATGCTTTTCCTTCTCCCTTTGCCCCCGGTCTTTCCTGGGTCAGATAATAGATACCAAGTACCATATCCTGGGAAGGCACTGCCACCGGACCGCCATCCGACGGTTTCAGCAGGTTGTTTGGTGAGAGCAGCAGGAAACGGCACTCCGCCTGGGCTTCCACTGAGAGCGGAAGATGCACAGCCATCTGGTCTCCGTCAAAGTCAGCATTGAAGGCAGTACATACCAGCGGATGCAGTTTAATCGCTTTACCCTCTACCAATGTCGGCTCAAAGGCCTGAATACCGAGACGATGAAGTGTAGGAGCACGGTTCAGCATAACAGGATGCTCTTTGATCACCTGCTCTAAAATATCCCATACAGCCGGCTCCAGCTTCTCAACCATTTTTTTAGCATTCTTTATATTGTGGGCGGTTCCATTTGCCACCAATTCCTTCATTACAAAAGGCTTAAACAGCTCAATTGCCATTTCCTTCGGCAGACCGCACTGATAGATCTTGAGCTCCGGACCTACCACGATAACCGAACGTCCAGAATAATCTACACGCTTACCAAGAAGGTTCTGACGGAAACGTCCCTGCTTACCTTTGAGCATATCCGACAGGGATTTCAGGGCACGGTTACCCGGACCTGTCACCGGACGTCCACGGCGTCCGTTGTCAATCAGTGCATCCACTGCTTCCTGAAGCATACGTTTTTCATTTCGTACGATGATATCTGGTGCGCCCAGTTCCAGAAGTCTTTTCAGACGATTATTACGGTTGATGATACGACGGTACAGATCATTCATATCTGAGGTGGCAAAACGCCCGCCATCCAGCTGTACCATTGGACGAAGATCCGGCGGGATCACCGGGATCACTGTAAGGATCATCCAGTCTGGTTTGTTGCCGGACTCACGGAATGCCTCAATAACCTCAAGTCTCTTGATAATACGGGCACGCTTCTGTCCGGTGGAAGTCTTGAGATCTGTCTTCAGCTCCTTAGATTCCTCCTCCAGATCGATCCTCTGCAGCAGCTCCTGAATCGACTCTGCCCCCATTCCCACACGGAAGGTATCACCAAAATCCTCTCTGGCTTTCTGATATTCCTGTTCGGAGAGCACCTGCTTAACCTGGACTTCCTTCACATCAGATTCCAGTACAATATATGCTGCAAAATACAGTACTTTTTCTAATACCTTGGGGGATATATCGAGTATCAGTCCCATACGGCTTGGAATCCCTTTAAAATACCAGATATGGGATACCGGCGCCGCCAGCTCAATATGTCCCATGCGCTCTCTGCGGACACTGGATTTGGTTACCTCCACTCCACATCGGTCGCAGACTACGCCTTTATAACGAACCTTTTTATATTTACCACAATGACACTCCCAGTCCTTGCTTGGACCGAAAATCTTCTCGCAGAACAAACCGTCCTTTTCCGGTTTCAGAGTTCTATAGTTGATGGTTTCCGGTTTTTTTACCTCTCCTCTGGACCACTCACGAATCTTACTTGGAGAAGCTAGTTTAATCTTTATTTTATCGTATGTTAATGATTCTTGTATAACATCACTTACCTGTGGCATATTCCTTCCTCCAATTCTTAAAACTCTTCTGCGACTCCAATGCTGCTGTCATCATCCAGATCCTCCAGCGCAGCTTCTCTAAATCCTGCACTCTCAAAGGACTCTTCCTGAAGTTCAAACTTATCACCCTCGATCAGACCGGATACATCTTCCACAGTACCTTCCTCTACGGTCTCTGTCATCTGGATCTCTTCACCATTCTCATCCAGAACAGTTACATCCAGTGCCAGGGACTGAAGTTCCTTCAAAAGTACCTTGAAGGATTCCGGAATTCCCGGATCGGAAATGTTATCTCCTTTGATGATCGCCTCATAGGTCTTCACACGTCCAACCACATCATCGGATTTGACAGTAAGAATCTCCTGGAGTGTATAAGCGGCACCATATGCCTCCAGAGCCCAAACCTCCATCTCTCCAAAACGCTGTCCTCCGAACTGCGCCTTACCACCCAGCGGCTGCTGGGTAACCAGGGAGTATGGTCCGGTGGAACGGGCATGGATCTTATCGTCCACCAAATGATGAAGCTTGAGGTAATGCATGAATCCAATGGTTACCTCTCCATCAAAGAATTCTCCAGTCCGGCCGTCACGAAGCTGAACCTTTCCGTCTTCCTTGATCGGCACTCCTGCCCATTCTTTGCGGTATTCCTCATTTTCAAGAAGGAATTTCATAACTTCCGGATCAAGAATGTCTTTATATTTCTCTTCAAACTCATCCAGCGGAGTATTGACATAATCGTTGGCGAGCTTGAGTGTATCCATAATATCAATCTCATTGGCCCCGTCAAATACCGGCGTCGCCACATTAAAGCCCAGTGCCTTGGCTGCAAGGCTCAGATGAATCTCCAGCACCTGTCCAATGTTCATTCGGGAAGGCACACCCAGCGGATTCAATACGATATCCAGGGGACGTCCATTTGGTAGAAATGGCATATCCTCTACCGGAAGCACACGGGAAACCACACCCTTATTTCCGTGACGTCCTGCCATCTTATCTCCTACCTGGATCTTTCTCTTCTGTGCAATATAGATACGGACAGTCTTATTGACACCTGGTGAAAGTTCATCTCCATTATCCCTGGTAAATACCTTGGCATCCACAACAATACCAAACTCACCGTGAGGAACACGCAGGGAAGTATCTCTTACCTCTCTGGCTTTTTCTCCGAAGATCGCGCGAAGAAGTCTCTCTTCTGCAGTCAGCTCTGTCTCACCCTTTGGTGTCACCTTACCCACAAGGATGTCACCGGCACGAACCTCTGCACCAATACGGATAATACCCTGTTCGTTCAGGTCTTTCAATGCGTCGTCGCCGACTCCCGGAACATCTCTGGTAATCTCCTCCGGTCCCAGCTTGGTGTCTCTCGCCTCCGTCTCATATTCGGTGATATGAACAGAAGTATAAACGTCCTCCTGAACCAGCCGCTCACTCAAAAGTACGGCATCCTCGTAGTTGTAACCCTCCCATGTCATAAACCCGATCAGAGGGTTCTTTCCGAGAGCAATCTCCCCGCCGGAAGTAGAAGGACCGTCAGCGATAACCTGTCCTTTCTCAACTTCGTCTCCTTTAGAAACGATCGGTCTCTGGTTCATACAGGTTCCCTGGTTACTGCGGACAAATTTAGCAAGCTTGTATTCATCTTTATTTCCATCTTTTTTCTTAATGAGAATACGGTTTGATTCAGCGCGCTCTACGATACCGCCTTCTTCTGCCACCACACAGTTTCCGGAGTCCACTGCCGCTTTCATCTCCATACCTGTTCCCACAGCGGGTGCCTCAGTCACAAGAAGGGGAACTGCCTGACGCTGCATGTTGGAACCCATCAGGGCACGGTTCGCATCGTCATTCTCCAGGAATGGGATCATCGCTGTCGCCACGGAAAATACCATCTTAGGCGACACATCCATATAATCAATCTTATTTCTCTGGAACTCAGAAGTTTCCTCCCTGTAACGTCCCGAAATATTTTTACGCACGAAATGTCCATCCTCATCCAACGCCTCATTCGCCTGCGCCACATGATATCTGTCCTCTTCGTCTGCAGTCATATATACAACTTCATCGGTAACCATCGGATTATCCGGGTCACTCTTATCCACTTTGCGGTAAGGCGCCTCTACAAATCCGTACTCGTTAATTCTCGCATAAGAAGCAAGAGAATTGATCAGACCGATGTTCGGACCTTCTGGTGTCTCGATAGGACACATTCTTCCATAGTGGGAATAATGCACGTCACGCACCTCAAATCCAGCACGGTCTCTGGAAAGACCACCCGGCCCCAGGGCGGAAAGACGTCTCTTATGGGTCAGCTCAGACAATGGATTGTTCTGATCCATAAACTGTGACAGCTGGGAACTTCCAAAAAACTCCTTAACAGCTGCCGTCACCGGCTTAATATTAATCAGCGACTGGGCAGAGATCGTAGCCACATCCTGTGTCGTCATACGCTCGCGAACCACTCTCTCCATACGGGACAGACCGATACGGTACTGATTCTGGAGAAGTTCTCCCACCGCACGGATACGCCGGTTGCCCAGATGGTCAATATCATCGTCATTTCCCACACCATACTCAAGATGCATGTTATAATTGATCGAAGCAAAAATGTCTTCTTTTGTAATATGTTTCGGTATTAAATCTGCTATGTTCTTTTTGATTGCTTCGTATCTTTCCTCTTCTGTCGTATACGCATCCAAAATCTCTTTCAGACGTGGATAGTATACCTCTTCTGTCACACCTAACGCTTTTTTATCTGCATTTGGTAAAAATGCATGTAAATCAACCATCATATTGGAGAGTATTTTTACAACCCGCTCCTCTGTCTGTATCATCACAAAAGGAACCGCTGTGTTCTGGATCTCTGTCGCCTTTTCCTCAGAGATTACCGTTCCTGCTTCCGCCACAACTTCACCTGTCATCACATCTACCACATCTTCTGCCAGGGTAAATCCAGTAATACGGTTGCGGAAGGCAAGTTTTTTATTGAATTTATAACGTCCAACCTTCGCAAGATCATAACGTCTCACATCAAAAAACATACTGTTAATGAGACTTTCCGCACTGTCAACAGACAAAGGCTCACCTGGACGAAGTTTTTTATACAGCTCCAGAAGACCGTCCTGATAATTTTCAGAGGCATCTTTGGCAAAGCTGGCAACGATCTTTGGCTCCTCACCAAAGAGATCAAGGATCTCCTGATTGGTCCCCACACCAAGAGCGCGGATCAGCACCGTGATCGGCACCTTACGGTTACGGTCTACGCGCACATAGAAAATATCATTGGAGTCCGTCTCATATTCCAGCCATGCACCACGATTTGGAATGACCGTGGAAGAATACAGTTCCTTACCAATTTTATCATGAGCAATTCCGTAATAAATACCAGGAGAACGAACGAGCTGGCTTACAATAACACGCTCCGCACCATTGATCACAAAGGTTCCCGTAGCGGTCATAAGCGGCAGATCACCCATGAAAATATCATGCTCACTGATTTCTTCTGTTTCTTTATTGTGAAGTCTTACCTTCACCTTCAGCGGAGCAGCGTATGTGGCATCCCGTTCCTTACAGGCCTCAATAGAATATTTCACATCATCTCTGCACAGCTCGAAACTTACAAATTCAAGGCTGAGATTCCCGTTGTAATCTGAAATCGGGGAAATATCACGAAAAACTTCATTTAAACCTTCTTCCAAAAACCATTTGTATGAATCTGTCTGAACCGCAATGAGGTTTGGCATCTCCAATACTTCTTTTTGCTTTGAGTAACTCATTCTGACGCCTTTGCCCACTTTGACAGGACGTATTCTGTTTTTCTCCATTGATGATTTCACTCCTTGTTTTTTTTACAGAACTGTGCTATAATAAATCTACATAGGGCTAATACTCCTAATTTACCACAATACTGTATATTCCATCTTACCACAGTTGTAGAGCGGTGTCAATATAAAATTGGCACTTTTTTTGTATTTAGAAAAGTTAAGCAGAAATGAAAAAAACCACAGCAGAAAGAGTGCGAAGCACTCCCCCCACGAGACCAGGCATCGGGCAAATTTATTTGCACCGATGCCTGGTCCTGTGGGGGACATACTCCCGTATTTTCTGCTGTGGTTTTTTCTCTTCTCTATTTAACGCTCAACCCAAGTGAGATGCAGGCGGCCTGCCCGCCAGAATCGAGCTTGTGCTCGCCATTTTGACCGATTGTACAAAAATCTGCAATGAAATCCGACAGGGTCAGGCCACAAGCATTATACTGCTTGCAATTCCTTCTTCAATTCTAACACCTGTTCCAGAGTGAGTCCGGAATACATTGCAACTTTTTCCAACGGCAAATCTCCATCTTCTATCATTCTCATTGCTGAATCTATTTTTTCCTGTTCCACACCCTGCTCATATTTTTCCTGATAATTCATCTGCAATGTCATATAATCCAACCTCCATTTCTCATTCTTTCTGACGGACTTTACTGCTTCATCTAATTCTCTGGTAAAGTCATCCTCTGGCTCTTTACCATCAATCAAAATCAAGTAGCTTTTTCATTTCCGGAGTGACATCATCCATTGTGCCCTTCGTATTTAAAATAATCTTCGTTGTATCGTCTCCAAGACCTAACTCTGGATTTTGGATACAGCGATTTTCAAAAGTATAGATATGCCGTCCTTCTCCAAACAAATCAAAGGTACATACAAAGATGACAAAACTGCGTTTCAAGTTTTTGTAATTATCCCCCTTTTCCAAAATATTCAGATCTATCATTCCTTGATAATATCTTGTTCGCTTAGGAAGATTTCTATTCTCTGTGGTCTGCATTTCAATATTATAAACAGTTTCTTTCCCATCCTCCACATAGATATCCAGACGTACACTTTTCGCATCTGCAGAAATGTCTATCGTCTCCTGCGACTTGGGATATTAAATGCGGGATATCTTGATACCGAGTATCCGTTCCAAGAAAGGCTTGCAAAACTTCGGATTTCTCATGATAACACTAAACATAAAATCATCCTTGATTTGCAGTTTTTCAAAAGCTTTCTCCATTATGACGCTCCTTCTTTTTCTTTATTTTTATTATAATATGCGCCTGTGTGGTTGGCAAGGGTAGATTTTTACCAGTACAAATTTTTAATCTTAACAACATCACTTCCTCTTTACCCGAGGCAAATATCCATGATATCTGCAAACTATAAACTCTAACGCTTCAAATGAATACTCCTCAAAGCTAAAAGCTCTCCTTCATATTGCTGCACAACAAACTCTACATTTTCTTTCAATTTTTCAAAGAATTCTGGTGTGTCAAATGAAACTCCTTCACCAACTTTATTCATAGCATAAACGCCTGGGCAAATTCATTTGCATCGATGCCTGGTCCTGTGGGGGACGTACTCCCGTATTTTCTGCCCTGGTTTTCCCCTACTTTCTCACCATACACTCTTTCCGGTAAAAGCTCACACCGTATTTTTTTATATTGTCATACCCTTCGGCACGAAGTTCTGCCTCATAATCCATTTCCTCGACCTGTTTCAATGCCTTATTACACTCTTGTTCCATTCCCTGAAAACTGTCCGACACTTTTAATTCCAGTATGACGGCAGCCCCCCGGACAGATGGTGTTTTTAATAGGATATCCGGACGCCCGGTCCCACTTTCACGATTTGACACAACAAGGTATTTCCCGGCTCCTTTCAAAATACCTGCCAGAAAACCATGATAATAATTCTCAGCATAGTCATAAAAACTAATCGTATCTAAAAGTTGTTTAGAAATAAATGTTTCAATCTTCTCACAATCCCCCTTTTCCAAAGCAAAAATTAATTCTGAGCGCTCCAGATTCTTAACTCTTTTATCAAACCATGTAAGAATCGTTCTCTTATAAATCGTGCGGATTTCCGTATTCGGAATCATAAGTTTCATATAATTTGTATCATCCTCAAGACTTCCGCCGCCAGCCTTTAGATAGCCGGTAAAATAAAGAAAGTTCCAAAGATTATCCTGCGAATCATAAATTGAATCATAGGTGATATCTTCATACACTGGTTTTTTGATCGTCCCTCCAGCAATCAGCTTTTCAATTTCCTGACGCACCTCTGAATCCGCATTCTCTACCAGTTCTTTAACAATACTGTTGGAAGAAGTATTAGACCAATACGGTCTAGGAAATGCATCCTGGTTTGCTAGAGAAACCTTTACATAATTTAAAATACTCCAGGGATTATAAATATCTATTTCCCCAAAGCGGTAACCATCATACCAGTTTTTTACCTCAGCAAATTTATCTTTCAGACCATAAAAGGAAAGAACCTCCATCACCTCTTTTTCTGTAAACCCAAAACTGTCAGCATACCACGGATTCAAAATGGAGTATATCTCCAAATTATTTAATCCAGTAAAAATACTCTCACGACTGATCCGCAGGCACCCTGTTATGACAGAGAATTCCAAATCAGGATTTGTTTTTAACGCCGATTCAAACAGGGAGCGGATAAAACCTGTCATTTCTTCATAAAAACCTTCAAAATAAGCATTTTCCAGAGGAACATCGTATTCATCCAGCAATATAATCGTCCGTTTTCCATGATATTTCGCAAGACAAGATGATAAAAAATCCAGTGCCTTTGCATATTCCACATCCTGCGCCTTCTGATTCATTACCGCCCTAAACCGCTTTTTATCATTTTCAGAAATTCCTTCCCAGGACAGAATATATGCGTGGCGTTTATATTCCTTCGCAATCTCATCCACAAGACTGGCAACCGCCATCTCAAATGTCGGCTGCTTGGCAGCTTTCAATGACAAATTGATCACCGGATATCTTCCCTGCTGATCCATGTACTCCCCGCCACATGCCGCAATGTCTAATCCATCAAATAAATAAGCGTTTTCAATTTTCTCTCCATTTTCATTCAGTTCTTCTTCAAAAAATCTCCTTATCATACTAAGATTTAATGTTTTCCCAAAACGCCTTGGTCGTGTAAATAAATTAACGCTTCCCATATTATCAATTAAATTTTTAATCATGAATGACTTGTCAACATAGTACATATTTCCATCGATAATTCGCTTAAAATCTTCAAAACCAATCGGCACTGACTTTTTCAAAATAATCACCTTCTCTCTTCCGCCAGCTATAATCTTTATTTAAAAGTTATCTTATCATATCTTCTCAAAAATGCAAAGGAAATCCACGGTTTCTTCTTTCATATTTCCAACTTTCATCCATATAATATATCAATTGCTCTGCCCCTGGGGTGACCCTTATGAAAATGATCCGATACAGTCTTCAAAAATTTATCTTATCTATTCTCCTGGCCACCAGCCTTCTGCTGACAGCATGTTCTGCAAACAGTGGAACTTCTCCTGAAGGTGTGGCCTCACAATCTGCCGAAAGTAAAGAATTTACCGAATTCACAGACCAGCTTTTCCGGGAAACCGTATCCTCTGACGCCCTATCACTGAATTACACTCTTTCAAAACCGGACAAATATGGTATTAGCCCGACCTGCGGTGGATTTACCCCCATTTCTCTCGATTCTCTGAAAAACGCAGCGCCAGAGACAGAAAATCTTCTCTATACCCTGAAAAAATTTGATAAGTCGGAACTCTCACTGCCTCAGCAGCTTCTCTGCGATTCCCTTGCCTATACGCTGGAAATGGACAAAAAAGGCGCTGATTTCATTATGTTTTCCCGTCCGCTTTCCCCAGTCACAGGACTGCAGGCACAGCTCCCGGTACTTTTGGCGGAATATAATTTTGACTCTGTAGAAGATATCGAAAACTATTTTGCCCTGCTGGAATCCATCCCTGGATACTTTGACTCCGTACTCTCTTTCCTGGAGATTCAGGCGAAAGAACATATGCTTCCCAGCCGGGACACACTGGAAACCATCGCAGGACAGTGTCTTTCCTTCACCCAGAACAACGGAAGCAGGATTCTGCTCACCTCCTTCCGTTCCCGAACCAAAAATTGTACTTTTCTTGACAGCAGTACAAGAAAAAATTACCGCAGTAAAAATAAGGAACTGGTACGTACCCGTATCACCCCTGCCTATGAACAGCTGATCCACGGACTGAATGTCATCTCTGCCATGGCTGGATCAGATGGCGCCCTTTCTTCCTATCCAAAGGGAAAAGAATACTACTGCCATCTCTTTGCCCGGGAGACCGGATCCTCCACTGGCGTGGAGGAGTATTATCAGATTTTAAATGACAGACTCCATAAATCCAGAAATACCCTGCTGTCCTATGCGAAGAAAGATCCCGCTCTTTTCAGTGGTCTGAGTATGAAATCCCCTGGCAACCTCTCTCCTGAAGAACAACTGAACTCTCTTTCCACCACCATTCTCAAGGACTTCCCCCAGGCTGCTGATGTAAACTTTACGGTTTCTTATGTGGATAAGTCGCTGGAAGATTATCTGAGCCCCGCCTTTTACCTGACGCCGCCCCTGGATGCATTTACAGAAAATGTCATATACATCAACAACAGCAGCCGGTTTGCCGGTTCGGATATCTCCACCACCCTTGCCCATGAAGGATATCCCGGACACCTTTACCAAAATGTCTTCTACCGCCAGCAAAATCATCCCCTCCTCTCTTATGCCCTAAATTTCAGCGGCTATACCGAGGGATGGGCGACTTATGCCGAATTATATTCTTACAAATATCTGGGTTACTCTAAAGATGAGGTGGGGATCCTGAGAAATAATATGATCGTTTCCCTCTGCATCTATGGGATCTGCGATATTGGGATCCATTATTATGGCTGGGACGAAAAGAAAATACTGGAGTTTTTAAACCAGAATGGAACTTATCCGGAAGATACCGCTCACTCCCTTTACAAAAACATAATTGACGAACCTGGTTCTTACCTGAAATATACGATTGGCTATATGGAGTTTGCAAAATTGAAAGATAAAGCAAGAAAGCAGCTGGGAAAAAATTTCTCGGAAAAATCTTTTCACCAGTATGTGCTGTCTGCCGGTCCGGCACCCTTTCCAGTACTTGAGAATTATATGAAAGAATTCTGGCCAGAGCAGAATTAAGCGTCGGACGATGGAAAGCACCACCTCACGAAAGCCACCTGCTGGCGATCCAGTCCCAGATATCCTCCTGTGTGGCCTCGTATTCCAACTCATTCAGGAGCTCATGCCTTGCTCCCGGATAGAGGCGGCAGGTAACATCCCCGACACCAGCATCTTGATAGCTCTGCGCCACCGCCTCTACACTTTTTCCATAATTCCCTACGGGATCCTCTTCTCCTGCCACAAAAAGCATGGGAAGAGAATGGGGCAGGCGGCTGATGTTTTCCTTGTCCTGTATAAAAGAAATCACTTCAAATAAGGTGCGGTATCCATTTAAGGTAAAGGTAAAGTTACAATAAGGATGCGCCCGGTACTTGTCCACTTCTTCCGCATCCCTCGACAGCCAGTCTGACGGCGTTCGCGCCGGCCGGATCCGGGCGTTATACAACGCAAAACAAAGTTTTTCCAGAAGCCAGCTGTGAGCCCGCTCTCCTTTTATACGGATCAGCGCTGCCACAAGTATTTTTCCCACCTTCAGGAGAAATTGTGGCTTGCTTCCGGTTCCCATAAGGATCAGGCCATCCAGCTCTTTTCCATAAGTCATGGCATAACGTCTCGCCATAAAAGAGCCCATACTGTGTCCCATGAGAATAAATGGCACTTTAGGATATTTTCTGCGGGCATACTGGCTCACCCGGTGCAGATCCCGGACAACAAAACTACTTCCGTCTTCTGGAGCAAAATACCCATAATTTTTTTCTGCTGCCGTTTCACCGTGACCCAGGTGATCATTCCCGATCACTGCAAATCCCTTTTCTGCCATAAATCTGGCAAAACGGTCGTAGCGGTCTATATATTCTACCATTCCGTGGGAAATCTGCAGGATTCCCCGCACCTTCCCCTCCGGCAGCCACTCCACCAGATGAAGCTTGTCTGTTCCATTGGAAGATGACATATAATACGCTGTTTTCTCAACCATAACCCTTACCTGCACTTTACCAATAGTTTCTTTCACCGGCTGACGCCTTTATTCTATTTCTAGACCTGAAACAAAAACCGGCAGCTTTTTCTGGAACTCTTCGTAAACCAGTCCCGCCACTTCCCGCATCTGCGGGTGTGCATGGGAATCCACACGAAGCCTGAAAAAATTTCTCCAGGAACGCAGATTCATCGTGACCACGATCTCTGTCTTCAATGAATTCGGAAGCACCGACCGCGCTTCTTGGGGAGAAGCACCCAATTCAAGCATTCGGAAATATGCCTTTTCAGCATCCTCCATCGCCTTCCTCCAGACCTCGTACTTAGCCTTGTCATTTTCTTTAGACAGATCATATTTAAAACCGCTGGCAAGATCGATCACCGTGATCTGATTGTCAAATTTGTCCCCGGCATAGTTACAGTAACGGGTGCTCTCCTGACTGTAGCTGGCGATACGGTGCCGCACGATCTCGTGACTCACGCCCCGGTCGCAGATCATCCGGATGGTCACAGATTCATGCTCGATCACAGATTCATGCTGCCTGGTCAGAAGAGCACGGATAAATTTCTCCGCCGAATCCTCTGTGATCTTTCCCTCGCTCTTATAACATACGCGGCCAATCCTTTCAATCTTTTTCAAAATATTCTCATAACTGTCCATGTCTATGATCTCAATACTTGGTTTGATTACCAGCATCCCAATTTCCTCCTGCCTTCGTACACTTCTCTTCTGCTCCTAATAGATACTACGGATTGCTCCGTTGTTTCACAACTTCCGGTATCATATCAATCACTGTAATTATACTCCAGTACCACCACTGACAGCGGCGGCAGATAACACTCGATCTCATACTCTGGAGTCTTAGAAACCGGAGCCGGGGCTTTTCCTGCACCTGTCTTTGGCAGCGGTTTCTTAATCTTTGCAGTGACCGGCTTTGCATTGATTCTCCCCTGCCCGCCGTATTTTACATCATCTGAATTCAGTATCTCAGTAAACTTACCTTTACACGGAGCCTTTACACTGTACTTTGCGTGCTCCACCGGTGTAAAGTTTAAGATAAACATAAGCTGCTTCGTCTTTGTCTTTCCCCGGCGCACAAATGCCACCGTACTGGTCTCTGGCCTCGCACAGTCCATCCACTCAAATCCCATGACGTCGCTGTCATTATACCAGAGTGCTCCATATTCCTTATATAAATGGTTAAAATCATGAATAAACTGATGGATCTGCCGATGGGGCGCTTCATCCATAAGATACCAGTCCAGGCTCCTCTTCTCACTCCACTCCCGCTGCTGGGCAAATTCCTGTCCCATAAATAAAAGCTTTTTGCCTGGGTGGCCATACATAAACCCAAAAGCAGCCTTCAACGCTGCATACTTGTCCCCTGTCAGTCCCGGCATCTTATTTAAAAGCGAGCATTTTCCATGAACCACCTCATCATGGGACAGCACAAGGATATATTTTTCGCTAAGATGATAGGAAAGGCTGAAACAGAGCTGGTCATGATGGAACTGCTTGAAATAAGGATCCAGCTTCATGTACTCCAGAAAATCATTCATCCATCCCATATTCCACTTAAAGGAAAAACCAAGTCCTCCTTTTTCTGTGTCACTTGTCACACCTGGCCACGCCGTGGACTCCTCTGCGATAATATATGCCCCAGGATGATCCTTTTCCACCACCCTGTTCAGATGGCGCAGAAACTCTACAGCCTCATAGTGTTCATTGCCGCCATCCTTATTTGGCAGCCAGTCACCGTCCTGTTTTCCATAATCCAAATAGAGCATGGACGCCACCGCATCCACACGAAGCCCGTCGATGTGGAACTTCTCGATCCAAAACAGGGCATTTGCCACGAGAAAATTCTGGACCTCTTTTCTCCCATAATCAAAGATATAGGTTCCCCAGTCAGGATGTTCTCCCCGCCGGCGGTCGGGATGCTCATACACCGCCTTGCCGTCAAAGTTCCCCAGACAATGGGCATCCTTGGGGAAATGCGCCGGCACCCAGTCCAGGATCACCTCTATGCCCCGGCGATGCATCTCGTCTACAAAGTACATAAAATCTTTCGGTGTACCATACCGACTGGTAGGTGCATAGTAACATCCCACCTGATACCCCCAGGAACCGTCAAAGGGATATTCTGCAATTCCCATCAGCTCCACATGGGTATACTCCATCTCAACCAGATAATCCCCCAGCATCTGAGCCAGCTCCGGGTAGGAATAAAATCCATTGTCATCATCTTCAATCCGCTTCTTCCAGGAACCAAGATGAACCTCATAAATATTCATGGGGTTCCTCTCCCTGACATCTCTGGTCTTCTTTTTATGTTCCTTCATGTAAGAAGCATCGTTCCATTCATAGCCCTCCAGAGAAGTGACTATAGAAGCATTTCCCGGACGCAGCTCGGCATAATTGCCATAAGGATCCGTCTTATAGACCAGCTCTCCGCTGCGGGTAGTGATCTGGTATTTGTAAATGCCACCCTCTGCGACACCGGGAATAAACAATTCATAAACTCCTGTCGGCCCCAGCAGCCTCATGGTATGAAGCCGTCCATCCCACATATTAAAACTGCCCACCACACTGACACTTCTGGCATCTGGCGCCCACACGGCAAATCTTGTCCCCGTGACACCATTTATGGTCTCCACATGGGCTCCAAATTTTTCATAAATCTTATAATTTTTCCCCTCACCAAATATATAACAGTCAAAATCCGTCATGACTGGTGAGAAATTGTAAGGATCTGCAGTCTCTACCACATCGTTTTCACCATATTCGATCCTCACCCGGTAATCTTTCAGTTGTTTTGTTTTTGCCTTGATCTCCAGTCCGAAGAGCCCCAGCTCACTATCCAGCTCCTCCATCTCACTGGCTTCGTCACCCTCCACATTGGTGATCCATATTCTCTGCGCCTTAGGACGTCTCACAATGAATAACTGGACCCCGTCATAATAATGCATACCCAGGAGATCCTGGGGTGCATTCAGCACCCCTTCTTCCATCTCCTCCAGCAAAGCAGGATTCATCCATGCCTTTAATGTCTTATTTGTCATATTCGCGCCCCTTATCTCAATTTACATCAATGTTTCTTTTACGATCTTCGCGAGTCCGGCGGACTTTTCATCCGCATCTGCCATACTTGTTCCCACCACACCAAAATAAATCTTTATCTTCGGCTCCGTACCCGATGGGCGGATACAGATCCAGGCATCTGAAGTAAGTTCAAAATACAGTACATTTGATTTCGGAAGTCCCGTAGTGGTAACTTCTCCCGTC
This sequence comes from uncultured Eubacterium sp., assembly GCA_910585745.1. GTDB lineage: Bacteria > Bacillota > Clostridia > Lachnospirales > Lachnospiraceae > Eubacterium_F. The sequence goes on from CAJUFM010000005.1 coordinate 25,703, forward strand.
TTGAGGTTTTTCACCGTATCCTTCTCATAATCCCTTACTGCCAGAACCTCATAATCTCCAAAGCGTACTGGTGGATCATTGCGCAGTCCTTCCATAATGGAACGGATCTTCTCCAATCCCTCGATTCCTTTGTGGGTGATAGCAATCACATCATCTTTATAATATCCGTATTTATCATACATATCGATCATAGCATCCCAGATCGTCTTTCCGCGTTTTTTGTAATAAGCCGCCGCCTCACACAGTGCCATAGAAGCCACGATGGCATCCTTATCTCTGGCATGGGTGCCGATCAGACAGCCATAGCTCTCCTCAAACCCAAAGAGATAACTTCCCTTGCCGGTGAGCTCAGTTTTCAGGATTTCTTTTCCAATCCACTTAAAGCCGGTAAGGCACTCTTTCACATCAATGTTATAATACCCGGCAATGGCATCAACTAAATTCGTCGTTACAATCGTCTTTACGAGCATTCCGTCACTGGGGAGCGTCCCCTCCAGCGCCAGTTTCTGACCGATCTCATAATCTGCCAGAAATGCACCAGACATATTTCCAGTGAGACAGATGTATTCTCCCGATTTTGTATCCTTAACATACACTCCGAGCCGGTCAGCATCCGGATCTGTGGCTAGTACAAGATCAGCATCCTTTTCTTTGGCAAGCTTAAGAGCAAGTTCAAAAGCTTCCTTTGCTTCTGGATTGGGGTAGCTCACTGTCGGGAATTCACCATCCGGAAGTTCCTGTTCCGGTACCACATATACATTGGTAAATCCAAGCTCTTTCAATATTCTGCGCACCGGAAGATTTCCTGTACCATGAAGCGGCGTATAGACGATGCGGAGATCCTTTTCTACTTCTTTAATGCATTTTGGATGAAGCACGTTTTTCTTAAGCTCCTCCATATACCTGTCATCTACATCGGCGCCAACGGTCACATACAATCCAGCTTTCACCGCTTCCTCTTTGTCCATGGTCTTCACAGTGGCATAGTCTGTCACCGCCTTTACCTCATCCATAATACCAGTATCATGAGGCGGTGTGATCTGGGCCCCGTCCTCCCAATATACTTTGTAGCCATTGTATTCCGGTGGATTATGGCTGGCTGTAATATTTATTCCGGATATGCAGCCCAGCTCCCGTACTGCGAAAGACAGCTCCGGCGTCGGACGCAGGCTCTCAAATACATAAGCTTTAATACCATTCGCCGCCAGACAGCAGGCCGCTTCATCTGCAAATTCCGGGGACATGCGCCTGGAATCAAAAGCGATCGCCACACCTCTGTCCTGTCCTTTCTGACTTATTATGTAATTTGCCAGCCCCTGGGTTGCCTTCCTGACCGTATAGATATTCATCCTGTTCGTACCTGCACCGATCACTCCTCTCAGACCGGCTGTACCAAATTCAAGATCCGCATAAAAACGTTCTTTGATCTCGGCTTCATTTCCCTCGATCCCCTGTAATTCTTTTTTGGTCTCCGCATCAAAATAAGGATTGTCAATCCACTCCTTGTAAGTCTCCATGTAACCCATGTTCATATCCTCCTTTTTTACCTTTATTTCATAATCCTGCCATTCATCAATGCCAGGATTTAAATATCACTGCTGCATTTTCTAAACTATATGCCGCCATATTACCCCACTGCAGTACTCACTAGATCCGGAAAACTCCACTCCACATCTTTACTGTCATCCATTGTCGTAACCGTATAACTTTTTGTCACAAAACCATCCTTCGACAGCGTGATCGTTACAGTACCAATTTTTTTCGTAAAACTGCAGGGTGCCTTTCCTTTATAAATTCCATCCATATATACACTGGCACCTGCAGGGGTACTTACCTTGATCTCATGAAGATTGTCATACTTGTCCGAATTTTGAGAATCCTGGGATGAGTTCTCTTTGGAAACACTGGTATCCTTTGAGTCACCCTTGACCTCTGCCTCTTCATCTGCAAGATTGATCTGAACTGTCGGATTTGCCGACTGCACATCAAGCACTCCTGTATAGGTAGTATATCCATCCAGAACAACCTTTATCGAATGTTTTCCATATTTAAGGGAAACCGGCTTGGAATAATCCGCGGGAGAACCATTCACATATAACTCTGCCCCCTCCGGATTGATATTAAAAACAACCTGCCCTTTGTTTTTTTCCACACTCTTAAACAGAGACATATCCAGCACCAGCTGCTTGTCTCTCTCAATCTTTACCGATCGGCCGCCAGTAAAATCTCCGTTCTTCATGGTCACCTCATAGGTCCCTTCCGGCACTGGCACCAGCATGTTTTCCGTGACCGGCAGGATCATCATGCCGCCTACCGTCATAGTTCCCCCGATAAAATCCTTGTACTTGTCCGGTTTGATATATCCGTGTCCTCTGGTGACCACCAGAGAATACGCTTTTCCTTTTACACCGCGGAAAGTGACTTCATCAGTGGGGGCAATCTCCTGAATGTCTATGACCTCTCCCTCTGAAAAAACAGAAAACCCGCTTCCATAACGATACCGAACATCATTTAACTCAATATATTTCTCATCTGCATTCACCAGCAGTTTTTTGGCATTCTCAAACTGCAGAATATCTGAAGACAGCTGTATCTTTGTCACCCGTTTCGTCGTATCAGAAAGATATACGTCGACAACCTGGCCTGCCTCCAGAGATTCTACTGATATTTGCTTTTCATTCGGGGTCAGGATCTCCGTGCCTCCACTAAAGTCGCAGATCCGCTCTTCCTCTGTCCCTGTGTTGTAAAATGTGATCTTTTTCCCCGCTGTATCCACTTTTTTAACTACTCCCACAAAATCTTTACCCTTTTCGTAAGTCACAGCGGCATTCGGATTCTGCTGCTGCACCTGCTGTCCTTTGGTCCTGCCACAGCCTGCCGTCAGAAGGCATACTGCCAGAATCAACAACAACTTTCGGAACATTCTGTCTCTCATGCTGTTTTTCTCCCATCGTTCCTTACTCATAACGGCTGTTCCCACAGCCGCCACCACTTGATATATAGTATAACATGCCAGTGCTAAAACTTCCACTATTTTAGCTTTAAACGAAGAAAATTTTCCCTATTTTTTTCCAAACTTCTTACATCCTTAAGTTTTTCCAGACTTTTCGCAGAAAGCCAGGATTTCTTTTTGTTATAATAATGATTCATAAGCTTCCAGTATTTTTCCGGATACAGAAGCACGATGTATACAAATTCCAGTTGTTCCTCCGTCAGAGGATTTTCCTTCTGGTAACCTTTGAGCACCGCTTCTCCTGCTTCCCGGCGCCATCCATTTTTTTCCAAAGTTTTTCTCATAAAATATGTCAGATCCAAAAGCTGGATTCCCGTCCCAGACTTTTCAAAGCCAGTGGTGGCCACTCCAGTGCGGGTCATGATCAGATTGTGATAATTATAGTCACCGTGGCATACCTCACCGCCGCCTTCCCGGATCTTTTTGTAAAATCCACAATTTTCCAGACGCTCTGCCGCCTCGCATGCCTTTTCATAATAGTCCTTAAAACAGTTGATGGCATATATCTCAAATTCATTTTTACGCTTTTTATTTCTCAGATAACCATTCACCCGCTTTAATTCACGATTATGCTTTTGAAATTGATCCAGAAGTTCCCGGCGTTCTTCCTGCTGCCCAGTTTCCTCCTGAAGATCTGCCTGTTTCCTGTGATAACCAGCAAGCATTTTGTGAAGCTTTCCCAGATTTTGACCCGCCGCCATCAGGCAATTTATTTCTTTCAGATTACATTCATCCCCAGCAAACCACTGATAAAGCACATATTTCTCTCCAGACTCAAGTTCTGTCACCATCATTCCTTCACGGTTTGCAATCACCTGGTCCACCTGGGCAAATCCCTGCTGGACAAGAAAGTCCTTTATTTCATTTTCTACGGCAAAATGTCCACTGATCGTTTCATATTCTCTCAAAAGCTTCAACCCTGTATTCGTCTCCAGCATCCACCCTCCACGGGAACGGTACCTTTTTCGTACCGCCAGATCATAGGCTGCGATTGCAGATTCCTGTCTATCCTCCACTGATACCCCTCCTTTATGCTTTATCATTCTATGAAGGAGGAAGAAGATGTATGCCTGGACACAAACGAAATTTTGGGAAATACAGCCATTTTTTCAACTGTTCTGGAAACGCTTCCATACCAGTAGGACAGCTCCACCAGACTATCTGGAAGTCGTTATGCTGGTTTCCGCCGTAGTCTTCAGGATCGTGAGGCCAATAGGACCAAGCAGAATGCCCCCAATTCCAAACAATTTGATCCCCACATAGACGGATATCAGCATATACAAAGGCTTTAATCCCAGTTCCTTTCCCATAAGGCGGGGCTCCATGATCTCTCGGATCAACATGGTGATAACATAGAGCGTCAGAAGCACTGCCCCTTGATAATAGTCCTTCTGCACCAGCTGGAACACCGCCCAGGGAACGAGAATACTGCCGCTTCCCAGCACCGGGAAGGCATCTACCACCCCGATCACTATGCCGAACAGGATCGCATAATTGCTTCCCATCATATACAGTCCCAGTGCGCTCACAGCAGCTACGATAAAAATAATAATACCCTGGGCTTTCAGATAGGCAAACCCCGTCTCTTTCAGCCGGCGGATATAGGGCATAAGGCTGCGGTAGCGCAGTACATTATCCTGATCAAAAGAAATCAGCAGGGTCGCCATGATAAATACTACAAACCCGGCGCCCCACTCTCCCAGTGTCACCAGCATTCCGGGAATATACCCTGTAAGTTTCGGAATATAGGTAGAAGATATCTGCACATCCATATTTGAAATACAGTCCTCCACCCAGGCGTAGGATTCCCCTGCTCCCAGCCCCAGAAGATTATCCATGCCGGTACAGGCTCTCCGGCAGATCTGCATACACCCTCCCATATGGGCAGGGGTATGCCGTAACATCTCAGTCAGCTGGCCGATACAGATATATCCAATATAGAAAAGAAAACATCCTGCTGCCCCCAACATCAGCACCACGATCACAACTGTGCACACTTTTTCATTGATATGGCTGAATCTATGTAGCTTTTCAACCACCGGACGAATGGCTCTGGCAAATACAAAAGCAAATACAAAGGGAACCACCAGAGGGAGCAGATAATAAAAGCTGACATATACTACTCCGGCAGTTCCCAGAATGATTAGAAGGTTTCTCCATCTTCCGTTATATCTCATGTGTTTATCCCCTTTCACAATCCCATTTGTACATATGGCCCGGCTGAAAAACGCAAGCCTCCATAATAGTATTGTCAAAAAGGGCTGAATATTATTCCTTTACAATAAAACGATATCCCACTGCCCACACAGTCTCGATATACTGGGGATTCTGGGTATCCTTTTCAATCTTTTCCCGGATTTTTTTAATATGCACCGTCACCGTGGCGATATCCGCTCCCACCGGGCTGAGTTCCCACACCTCTTCAAGAAGTTCTTCCTTAGAAAAAACATGGTTGGGGTTTTTCGCCAGAAAAAACAAAAGATCAAACTCTTTTGTGGTCAGGGATTTTTCAACTCCATCTACATAAACCCTTCTGGCCGTCCGGTCAATCTTAAGACCGCCCGTGTTAATTACCTCATTTTCCACTTTAACAGCAGTTCCCACTAATTTATTGTAACGCTCCAGATGAGCCTTCACCCGTGCTACCAGTTCGCTCGGACTAAAAGGCTTCGTCATATAATCATTTGCACCAAGACCAAGTCCCCGGATCTTATCAATATCCTCTTTTTTTGCAGAAACCATAATAACAGGTATTTCTGTAACATCTCGAAGCTTGCGGCAGATTTCAAAGCCGTCCATGTTTGGCAGCATAAGATCCAGGATGATCAAATTAAAATTCCCATCCTTTGCCAGTTCATATCCCTTTTTCCCATCCGTCTCGATAGCAACCTCAAAACCACTCAGTTCAAGGTAATCCTTTTCCAGCTCCGCAATGGGCAGCTCATCTTCCACGATCAATATTTTCTTCATTATATCCTCCATTCTGTCTGCTATTCCTCTACCTGGGAATGGTATATGGGAATGGTGAAATATATCGCTGTTCCCTGATTCAGCTCACTCTCTGCCCATATTTCTCCATCATGTTCATCTACGATTTTCTTTGCAATGGCAAGTCCAAGACCACTTCCACCGGTCCTTGAATTCCTGGAACTGTCAGTCCGGTAAAACCGGTCAAATATATAGGGAAGCTCTTCTTTCGCGATTCCCTTTCCGTTGTCCCTGATCATCACTGTGATCTGGTCATTCTCATCCGTGATCCGAATCAGGATCATACCCTGGGAACGGTCTATATATTTCACCGCATTCCCTACGATATTTGAAATCACCCTTTTTATTTTATCCATGTCAAGCACGATCTGGGTATCTTCATCCACATAACACTGATATAGCAGCTGAATCTCCCTGGTCTCAAGATCTAGTACCATATCGCTGATACATTCACCGAAATAACGATTCACTTTAACCTCTGTATAACGAAACGTTTCTTTCTTTTGATAAATCTTAGTAAAATATGAAAGTTCATCCACCAGACCTGCCATATCCGAGGCCTTTGAATGTATCGTTCTAACATACCGTTCCATCCGGTCCGGTGTCGAAGCCACACCGTCCAGAATCCCTTCCGCATAACCTTTGATCGCAGTCAGGGGCGTCTTCAGGTCATGAGAAATATTCCCAATCACTTCCTTCGTCAAGGCATCCGCTTTGTTTCTCTCTTCAATAGATTCCTTCAAGGCAATCCTCATCCCGTCAAAATCTTTAAACAGCTCCGTAAACTCATTGGTTTCATTGGTCTGGATCTTATAATCCATCTCCCCATTGGCTATACGGATAACTGCTGCCTGCAATTTACGGATGGGAATAACAATATTATAATAAGCATAACCGATAATCGCAATAATTACAAGTACAGAAATAATTATAAGCATACAGATCAAGCCCACTGTAAAAATAGTAATATGGGGTAAATTTATATTCAGATCCGTGACAATACATACGCTTCCAATGCGTCCATCCGGGAGATAGAGCCCCAGCTTTTTCAAAAGAAAACGCTGGGAACCGGCATCCAGATACTGGGCATTATTTCCATAAACGTTATTTCTTCCCATCAAGACCCCTATGCCTGTCTGATCATAATACTGTTCATTTCCAAAATAAGTAAATTCTCCATCCAGAATAACAGCTAGAAATGAGTATTTGTTTTTCAGCATCTCATTTTCTTTTTTTAGAAATTCTTCGTCCAGAAAAACTGTCGGATTTCTAAGCGCAGTATCCTGCAGCTCTAAAAAATCATATTTGGTATAAGAATTCAGCAACAATACCTTATCAAAGATCGTATAGGGAGAGTCTATTTTTTCAGAATCAATATGATAGGTAGCTTTGATACCCTGAAGCTCACCATATACAAACAAGATCACCATTAAGATCATAGCAGCGATGGGCGCTACTGCTATCAAGACAAACATATTCCTGCTTTTCCGCAGTCTTAACGCCACAGAATTTTTTTTCATATCTTTCCTCGCTTCTGTATTTTTAAAACATTTTAACATTATTATGGTGCACGCTTTTGCACATTTATGTTTCATCAGAATTTATTTTATGTCCCTTTAGCACTTATTTTAACACAAATTTATATTTATTTCGATCCTTTTTTATAAATTCCGGGAAATACAGCGCTTTCCTTGACATCCTTCTTCTTCAATGCTAGAATTATCTGTGTCATGCCAGAGGCATGATGGGAAATGAGAAAGAAGGAATATTATGAAAGTACTGAGAAATTTACCGAATCCTGATGAAATTAAAAATGAATTTCCGATTTCAGAGAAAGCGACAAAAATTAAAGAAGAAAAGGATCGTATCCTAAAAGATATACTGGCAGGCAGAAGTGATCTGTTTGCGCTTATTATCGGTCCATGCTCCGCTGACAACGAAGAGGCATTGATCGACTACACCCTGCGTCTGGCCGCGATCCAGGAAAAAGTAGCGGACAAGATATTTATCGTACCAAGGGTATATACAAATAAACCCCGCACAACGGGCAAGGGCTATAAGGGGATGGCAAGCCAGCCAGATCCTGAAAAGAAGGAAGATATGCTGGAAGGACTTCATCTCATCCGCCAGACCCATGTGGCAGTGGTAGAACAGACCGGCATGACCTGTGCCGATGAAATGCTTTATCCAGAAAACTATGAATATCTTTCCGATGTTCTTTCCTATGTGGCGATCGGCGCCCGCTCTGTAGAAAATCAGCAGCACCGTCTTACCGCCAGCGGCATCTCCGTACCCTGTGGTATGAAAAACCCAACCAGCGGATACCTCACGGTTATGCTGAACTCCATTGAAGCTGCCCAATGCAGCCATCATTTTATCTACCGCCAGCAGGAGGTAGAGACGGAAGGAAACCCCTACACCCATGCGATCCTGCGGGGAAGCGTAAACAAACACGGAAAAAGTCTTCCGAACTACCACTATGAAGACCTTCTCCTGCTCCACGAGATATACTGCCAGCGCAACCTTGACAATATGGCCGTGGTCATCGACACCAACCATAACAACTCCGGCAAACGCTTCAAAGAACAGATCCGGATCTCCAGGGAAGTTCTGGAAAGCCGACGTTTTTCCAACGATATTAGAAATATGGTAAAAGGACTTATGATCGAAAGCTATATTGAAGACGGCTGCCAGAAGATTGGGGAAGGTGTTTACGGCCGCTCCATCACAGATCCATGCCTGGGCTGGGAAAAAACAGAGAAGCTGATCTATGAGATTGCTGATCTTTTATAATTACTTTGTAAGATCTACTTCCGTACCACGGCACTAATGTTAAAAAGAAAAGGAATTATTATGCAAAATCCAATTATAAAATGCGACTACCCGGATCCCGATGTGATCCGGGTTAATGATACCTATTATATGCTCAGCACCACCATGCACTATTTTCCTGGCGGCGCCATTCTGCGTTCCTACGACTTGATGAACTGGGAACTCGTCAGCTATCTGTACGATGTTCTGGAGGATACAGAAGCTGCCCGGCTGGCAGATAACAGAGGGATTTATGGGCAGGGCATGTGGGCCCCCTGCCTGCGTTATCACGCTGGCACTTTTTATGTCTGCTTTGTGGCAAACGATGTCCACAAAACCTATCTGTTTTACACAACAGATATCGAAGGCTCCTGGAAGCGCCAGGAAATCGAAGGTTTTTACCACGATGCCTCGCTTCTGTTTGAAGAAAACAAAGTTTATATCATTTATGGAAATACAGAGATCTACATAACAGAACTTAAACCTGATCTCAGCGGTCCTTTGGAAGGCGGTCTTCACCGGCTGCTTTTAAAGGATACAGGTAAGATCCGTCTGGGATATGAAGGCACCCATATCTACCATATTAATGGAAAATATTATCTCTTTTTTATCCATTGGCCGGATACCGGTAACCAGCGCCGTACCCAGGCATGTTTCGTGTCCGATTCCCTGACCGGTGAGTTTCAGGGCAGAGACGTCCTGGATGATGACATGGGCTTTCACAATCGGGGAGTTGCCCAGGGGGGCATTGTAGATACCCCGGAGGGTAAATGGTTTGCCATACTTTTTCAGGACAGTGGCGCAGTGGGAAGGATTCCTGTATTGATCCCCATAAGTTTTGAAGATGATTTTCCAGTATTTGGCGCACATGGCGTGGTGCCAAGAGAGATCCATCTTCCCTCTCTCCGCCCAGAGCATTCCTATGAATCACTTTTCACCAGCAATTTTACAGATAACAACGGGAACTTAAATCTCCAATGGCAGTGGAACCATCTGCCGGATCCCTCGCTATATGAACTTTCATCCACAGCTTATACAATCCAGACGGACAAGTTATCCACAAATATTGCACAAGCTGTGAATACATTAACCCAAAGAACACGTTTTCCACAGACAAAGGCTTCTGTATCGCTGGATGCCTCTCAGTTAAAGGATGGCGATGTAGCTGGTCTCTGTGCCTTCCAGAGCAGTTATGCACATCTGGCTGTCACCATGGAAGACCAGCAATATTTTCTCATCCTCACAGAACGGAATGTGGGAGATATACCCCAGAACATGACGGACAAAGATACTTTGCCAGGAAATGAAACCTTTCGGCTGCCGCTGGATGGTCCCATCGTCTCTATCTGCATGACTGCAGATTTTACTGACATGAAGGATGAGGTTCAGTTTTCTTATCTGAAAGACGGCAACTGGCTCCCTGCAGGCGCCCCCCACAAACTCGCCTTTACCTTAGATCATTTTACAGGCTGCCGGGCAGCGCTTTTTATGTACAGTACAAAGAACACTGGAGGCCGCTGTACCTTCTCGGATTTTCATTATTATTAATATGAAAGTAAAGTCAGAAAGATTGAAAAGTTTTTCTCTATTTGGGGATTGACGAAATGCATAATTTTATTTAAAATAGAAGGGTAGCTATCAAGCTGCCTGACATGCTCTCATAGTTAAATGGATATAACAAGCCCCTCCTAAGGGCTAGTTGCAGGTTCGATTCCTGCTGGGAGTACTCGCGAAGATATTGAGGCGTGCAAAATAATGAAACCACAGCAATGGGAGCTTGCTCACATTTTGCTGTGGTTTTGTTATTTTATAGGACGAAAGTCCGTGGGATGACCGGCTCTGCCGGGCAGATCAAACACCAAATGGAGATAACGGCGCTAATCGAACGGCTTGACACGGAAAAGAAAACCATTGAGCAGAAGCTGAAGCTTTACATGGGAGATGCGGAGATCGCAGAAAATGACCGCTACCGCATCACATGGAAGAACAGCCGGAGGTTTACCTGGATTTTAGTATTTTCAATTTCAATGGATTCGGCTTTGTTATCGTCCATAAAAAGATTGCAGGCAGGGAGGAACTCTAGTATAATGGCTAGTAAGAAGAAAGGGCAGTGAATTTATAAGCACAGCAAAAAAACTGATTATTGATAATCTTTCCAACATACCAGATGATATTCAAGATGAATTTGAGGTCATGGAAAAGCCACGAAAATATTGGAGGTTCCAAAACTTGATTTGATTGATATATATGTTCAAATGGGCTTTGCATATTATGATTTAACAATGGACGAACTGGACAAAGATTTAGAAACATTTCGTTGGCTTAAAAAGCCCCCAGTTAACCAGTCGGCAGATAAGTCTTCTGCTATACTAAAGACCGGTCGTGAGAAGTATGTGTAAAAAGTCCTATGACGATGGAAGAAATTAATCAGGAGATACAAGTTATAGAAAAGGCTAGCCAGAGCAGCAAAACACTGAAAGAAATTCAGATGCTAAATCCTATAGATGTGGCAACGGCGTTTACACCGCAGAATAATATGAAAAAAAGGAAACTAAACCTTCGGACGATGAAATCCGCAAAATGTTCGGTTTCCAACACTTAAAGAAGGGAGTCCCTTTTATGACAAAAACAACTTTTTCCCTGGATGAAATCAAAGAAAAATTAGCCCCTATTGCAACAAAATACAGTGTGAACAAAATTCTGTTATTTGGTTCATATTCCAGAGGTACAGCGGATTCAGAAAGCGACTTGGATTTTTATATAGAGGATAAGGAAAAACTCCACAGTCGATTTAGAAAGCTGAAAATCCATGTTTTATAATCATTTGTAAATATAGTAGTTGTGTGGTATACTATAACAAAAAATTATCAAACGAATTATAAATGTAGGAGGTGTTTTCATGACAGTGACTCCAGATATTACAGCAAAATTAGAATCCTTATCATCTGACGATTACAAGATGGTAGTCATGCTAATTGATCGACTAACAGATAAGCCTTCTTCCATATTAAAGGCAGCCCGTGAGAAATATTTGCAAAAAAATCCCATGACAATGGAAGAAATTGACGAAGAGATACAAAATTATAGGAGTGAGAAACAATAATGAGATTAGTTGTTGATACAAATATTATTGTATCTGCCTTGCTGTCCTCAGAAAGCAAGGCTTTTCAATTATTATCGGATGTTTTAGATGGAAAATATATCGTTTTAATCAGTGAAGAAATATTTAAAGAATATGAGGATGTGCTTTCACGAGACAAATTTGGTTTTGATAGCGATATCATAAATTTTCTTCTCAACTGGTTTAGAGAGAATGCCGTTTGGGTTGAAGTTTTAGAATCGGATGCTCCAATGAAAGATGAAAAAGATAGAGTTTTTTATGACCTTGCTAAATCGTGTAAGGCAAGACTGGTAACAGGAAATATTAAGCACTATCCCGTTGATGAACTGGTAACAGCCCTATGGGAGTTGACATAGAAAATACTTTTCCATCATAAACCAAATAACCTAAATAGAGAAAAGAGGGAGATTCAATAATGGAAGTAAAAACATGCTCAATAATGTATAACGCAAGCGTAGACCTGCTCAAAATAAATTTGCAGGATAATTATAAGTTTAAAAAGCGGTTTCTAAGTGAGCAAACTCTACTTACGTTTTTTGACGAAACTCCTATGGGATTGCGAAGGAAATATCAACAAGCCTGTTTAGACGAGGACTTAACGATAATAACAGTAGAATCCGATTTCAATGTATCTGAACAAGAAATCTCAGAATTAGATTATGAACAGCCATTTGAACTCAAACTACTTAAACAATTAGACCGCCAGATTCGTTTAATTCGCTTGGTATGCGACTGCACCCTCCATTTTTCAGAATTCAGATATACATTGACATCCTCTGAAAATAGAACCATAGGAACCATTCCACATATTGACCGTGTAATTTGGAAAACTAATGAACCTTTCTCTATCAATGACAGCCAACTTGATTTAATTCAAAATTGTTTTGCTAACCGTTATCCTTTTATAAATGACTGGGTGTATAAGGTATATGACTTTTTTGATTCCTCTTTTTTATTCAATGACGAAAAAGCTCTTGTAATACTGATTACAGCATTTGAAATGGTTTTTCTGAAAAGAGACCGATGCCAAAAGAAAGAAATCCTTGCCAGACGCAGCGCAGTATACTTTGGCAATTCTGATGAAGAGATAAAAGAAATATATAAAAAAATGAAACTATGCTATTCAACTCGCAGTAATTATGTGCACGAGGGTAAATCAATTCAGAATTCAGATAATGAAGTCCATTTTCTTCGTAATTTACTGAGAAAGTTTATCTTAAATAACAAAGACAACCATTTATTGACAAAGAATTCTTTTAAACAAGCGCAAATTTCTAAAGTGAAAAATTGCCTTTTATTCCCTCCCATAACGTGTTTAGAAGAACCTCCCATTAATACTAATCCTTATTCAGAAGGAAAATTTCAATTGTGGTGGCACCACTTATTTGCAAAACCAATACAACATATAGGATTTAATGATTTGCGGAAATTTTATTGGAACATCGATTTGGGAGATAACCTAACCGTTGATGTCTATATAGACGAGTGGTCATATCTTCGACCTCATTTTCACTTAATAGGAGAAAATTTTCATACCATTTTACGATTAGATAAACCGAAATACTATAATCACGGATATTCAATTGGCTTTCTCAATAATAATCAAGTGACAAATCTGTACGAATGGATTTATGCACATTATAAAAACACTTCAGATAACGCTTGGAATACAATGGCTGCACATTGGAATTTCTCAAAAAATACATATTATAAAGTGAAGTCTGGATTATTTCCAAATTATAAAGAATTACTTTCAAACGGTTGAGATGCAAAATGTTTGGTTTCTAACACTTTTCTAACACCACCCCACCAAATCAAGCATTCCCACCCCTAAACACACAACCCATCCCAAAAGATAAATCGCTCCCGAACCCCGAAAACTCAGGCATTCAAAAACATTCCACCCTATTCTGTGACACCGCAGAAAACCCTCACCGCCTCCCTCCTAAGGGCTAGTTGCAGGTTCGATTCCTACTGGCACTGCGAAGATATTAAGCACTCCACTTTACGGCAGGACTCACCACGAACTTTTGTGCTTACATTCCAGACCAGCAATCTCTGTGTTTTAATCTGCATAAACAAAATCCCACAGATTTTTACTCCTGTAAGTTTATGCATCCATAGGAAACCAGCGGGAGTTTATACTGAAAGATATAGACTGTAGCAACTCCACCTTTATTTCTATCTCTCCCCTCTCCAACAGACTTTTAACCTGACTTCGGGATAATCCTAATACCATAGCAATCTGCTTTTCCAAGCGGATCTTCAATTGATAAGGATTCTTTACCGTGACCACAATCTGATCTCCAAATCCACTGTTTTCTATGATTTCATGCTCCATAACAAAGTCATACTGTAGTCTGTCAGAAGCAATCTCCACGTTATTTGTCCGAAATAACTGCATACTTTTTCCATACATTTCCGCAAGCTGTTCATCATTGTCCAAAAAACACTGATATTCTTCCTTTGGTATACAATATCTTTCTGCTATAATCCAGAAATCAGTCTCCTTTTCTGGCTATAATAATTGCTGTGCTGCCATCTAATACTTTTTTAATTGCAGATCCTGCGTTTTGCAATAACTCTATTGCAATCAGACTGTCTTTCCCTTTGTGGTATAGCGTAACATATTTTAATCCTGCCTTCCACCTCACACATTTCTACAAAAAAACATGAGCCAATACAAAGGAGCTATCGCAAAAATCATTACAATGTCTTTTTGCGAAAATCCCTTGGTATCAGCTCATTTTTTACGAACAATAGATAGTCCGGAGACTATGCCTATTGTTTTCTCATTTTTCTTAGAATACGCTGTATGCTTTTCTCTGACAGAAGGTATTTACAAGCTAATTCCTCTGTCTTGCTTCCCACAAGATAATCCTTATAAATCTGTCTGTCACGCCTCAAAAGTTCCTGTTTAATTTGTGTGCCTGTTCCCCATGCCTGTCTATGTGATGACTTGCGCGGAATATAAATACTTTCTCCATCAACATACTGCTGTATCAACTCTATTATCTCAATCGGCAAAATCTCTTCTGCTTTTAAATAGCCCATGTCTGCCTCCCTAAATTATATTTTGGGGAATAGCATTGGCTATAACAACTATTTTTTACTGCAATAGCCAGTGCTATGCAAACATTACATATCTTCTCATATACAAATCCCCTCTTCCTAAATTTATTTAATAATACCATCATTCGTGGAATAAATCAAATTTTTATTTTTCAATATAACCAAAAAAGTAATTATTATAACCGTGGGTATTACCAAAGACGGAAAGTTATCCTGCACGGTATATAGAGAAAACGGAAAAGATCCGACATGCTTTCCTACCTTCTTTTTATTCTCCTGAAAGCAATGCTCTCGGTGCAATTTTCCTTATTTTTAAAGACAACAGGCAGACTGTCACAAAGGCAAACAACACAAGCCCACTGCCGGTAGCCGCGATCAATCCGACCGGCACTGTAAATGTACATTTTACAATTCCGATACCATTTAAAAACAATGCGGTCAACGGGTTGATGATCAGACTGCTCAGTATCAGTCCGGCTATAGCAGATAAAATAACAGCAGGCATAAATGACGCAGCCGTCTGCAGGATAAGTTGACCCGTCGTAAATCCAAGAGATTTCAGAATACCGTAATCCATCTGTTTGTTATTGAGCATTGTGCGCACAAGCAGATATAATACAAAAACGATAATAATCGCAGACAATATAAGAATAACAATCACAATAATTAACATGAGCGAAACATAGACACCTCCTGTGCCTTCCAATGTCGCCTGAATATTAATAGCCGAGTTCACTTCTCCCTCATATATTTCCTTCATTTCGGAATTAAACGCATCGATATCCGTTCCGTCCAGGAGATTAAGATAATATCCTGTGTACATAAGTGTTCCTAACCGTTCATAACCTTTCCGGGTAAATAAACAATCTTTTCCGAGATTGTTGCTGATCTGTGTAAAACCACAGATCAGATACTTTTCCTGTTTTCCATTTGCTGTTATTTCAATCTCATCTCCGACTTTGAGCCCGCTTTCTTTTGCATATTTTGCAGCAATCGCAATTTCGTTATCGTATTTGGGGAATCTACCCTCAAATACGACACTTTGATTGTTTGCTTTTGAAAAATCGTCGCAAATCGTTGCCATAAGCTCTGCGCCTCCCACATGGGATACTTTTAAAGAAGTATAAAGATAAAGCTTTTCCACACGGCTGTCTGCGTTCCTTTCGCGCAAAAAGTCATCTTCCGCTTCAGCCTGTACACTAATACAGCTATCTGCAATTTCACCTATGATCAAATTAACAAATGGCTGCCTGTCCATGATCACATTTCTTGTCATCAATCCAGAAAAAACTACGATAAGGGATAGTACAAGCATTGTGATACAGACAGTGACATTAAGTTTTACTCCTGAAAGTGCGGTCTTTAAAGCAAGGGCGAGATTAAGAGGTACTTTGGTCTTTTCAAGGGGAACACGATTGCTTTTAAAATTATGTGTTTGAATACCGGAGCGAAGTGCAACGATAGGTTCGATCTTTTTGATTCTGCGTGACGCAAACCATACAGCAAAGGTGACCGCACCACCCAGAATGATAAGTGAAATCATAAAGGGCAGCGGCAGGAAGTGCATGGCATAGGGGATTCCCGTCTGTAGGATCATCATTGCGTTGACAGAGGGAAACAGAAGGTACGACAGTCCAATGCCGGCTAGAGCCGACAAGAGAGTCAGACTTAAAAACTGTACTAATAATGTACAGATCAATTGTCCTGATGTATAACCTGTGGCTTTCAGCGCACCAAGATTTTTCATATTAACCTGAATATAATTTACGATATTCGATACAATCACCACAAGAGCGATCAGCAGCACGAAAAAGGCCATGGCGCCCATGATTCCCGAACATATCATCTGGGAAATATAGCGGGACTGCCAAACGATATCATAACAGTTGCTCATCATATTTATATTCGGCTGCTGTTCTGAAACCGCAGCTTTCAGCGACGCTTCATAGTTGAGATTTTCCGATATATCTTTCAACCGCACTGAGCACAGCGTTGCCCGTGGCGCCCATTCGCTGCTTTCAAGCTCTGCATATTTATCTTCCGTAAGTATGATTTCTGTCAGCGTACAATTATGAGACCCCATCATAATACTGTTGAAAAAGCCACACACAGTATATGTCTCTTTATGGCTTCCAATGGAAATATCAATTGTCTTCCCTACCGCGATATCATCTGTTTTATAGAGCATGGGAAGATAAACGCCGCTTGCATATGTTCCTTCTTCAACAATCTCGGTTTTCCCAATAGAACGGGTTAAAGCCGCCTGTTTTTCTAAGAAAACAAACCAGCTGATGACTTCCCCGCCGTTGTAAGAAAACATTCCATCCATCTGCCTGCAGTGATCCAGGCTATATTCTGCGGTCCGGTCGTCACCTTCAAGCGTCTGCGACAAGAACCTTTGAAATTCAACCCCATCTCCGTCTATTGCTAAAGTGACGTGTTCCGCGTTAAATTTGTCATGATACCTTTCAAAGTTTTTCTTATAATCCATAGAAAGCATCAGCCAGAGATTGAGCATCAAAGAAGCGATTATGATCAGAACGATGATCGAAGCGGTCTGGCCTTTGGATCTGCGGATATTAGAGCGGGCAATCAAAATATTTTTTCTCATACTACCACCCCATATCTTTCAAAAATGCGGAAAGCTTTTCATGCCTCTGACTGTCACCACATGAATATCTTCCCAGATTACATTCACCTAAGATAACACCATCCTTCAAATACAGAATACGGTTGCCGCGGCGTGCAGAACGCATATCATGTGTTACCATAATTACGCTCTGTCCCTGCTCATTAAAGCCGGTAAGAGTATTTAAAACGTCAAGTCCCGTCTGGGAATTCAGAGCGCCAGTAGGTTCATCTGCAAAAAGAATTTCAGGGCTGTTGATCAGTGCCCGGACAATTCCCACCCTCTGGGCCTCACCCCCCGAAATCTGTGTCGGAAATTTCTTTTGTGTTTCTTCAGAAATACCTACTGCCCCAAACAATTCTTTTGCCCTGGCAACAAGTTCATTTTTTTCTTTACTTACGAGAAGCCCCGCAGCAAGCACATTGTCCATAACGCTCATGCTGTCGATCAGATAAATCTGCTGGAACACAAAACCACAATGATCACGGCGGAACACAGCAAGCTCATCGGAATCCAGGTCAGAAATAACCTTTTCTCCAAAAGTGATCCTGCCAAGGGTGGGCATATCCATTCCCGACAAAGCATACAAAAGGGTAGATTTCCCTGCGCCGCTTGCCCCCATGATAACAGTAAAGTCACCTTTATACAGCTGTAAGTCAATATTCCTCAGAACGTGCTGCAAGGCACCGCTATTTGAAAAGGATTTACTTAATTTTTCAGTTTTTAACAAAATATCATTCATTGGACAGCCCTCCTTTTTACACGTTTCATTATATATTTTTAAATCTTAACAGTCTTTAGGCAATCCTTAAATATTTCTTAAACCACGGGTATCACATAAATTCAATTCTTCATCAGGATCCAGACTGTAACCCGCAGTCCAGATGTTCCGTTTTCAATATCCAGCCGTCCATTCATCTTTCTCATACAATAATCAGAAATATATAGTCCCAGTCCTGCACCTTCGATATTTTTTGTGTTACTTCCGCGCTTAAATTTCTCTTTCAGAAGCGGCAGTTCTGTTTCTTCGACACCTCCGCCGCAGTCCTCTATAGAGACCACAAGAAAGCAATCCTCCGCGCTTATAGATACATTGATTTTTGTGTCTGCATATTTATAAGAATTTGCAAAGATATTGTCAAACACCTGCTGCAGACGAAGCTTGTCCGCAAAAAGCATGCAGCCGGGGATATCAGGATGCTGAGCTCTGTGCAAATAATCGGCATTTTCCAGTAATTCCCACAGCTCTGCGCTTTTCATATCGTTCGGAATCACGGAAAGTTCCTGAAGTTCTTCTAATGTAGCCGAGAACAGATTGGTAACCAGCGTGTTGATCTGATCTGCCTTTTGGATGATCTGCTCATAATTACCCCTGCTTTTTTCATCCTCCGCCAGCGCTGATCCTACCTCCGAGGCAGCCTTGATACTTGCAACCGGTGTCTTGATATCATGGGACAGTTTCGCCACCAGCTCCTTTTTACCCGCGTTTGCCCGCGCCTCTGCAATTCGGGCTTTTTTCAGTTCCGAGCGCATAATATCAAAACTTTCGGTAAATGCACCGAACAGATTTTTCCGGTCCATTTCCAGCGGGATATCCAGATTTCCGTCAGCAACGCGCTCCGCAAATTTTTTCAGTTTCCAAAAAGGCCGGATTACCACATGATGTATATAGAAAAAATATCCGGCACAAATTCCACACTGCAAAAACAATGCTGCTATAACAACAAAAATGACACTCTGTTTTTCAGATTGAAAAATCAGCGCGTCGTTATTATAAAGGATAAGTTTTCCAACCATTGATCCTTCTATTTCAATATCAAGAATGGTATCTTTATGTCTGACTGCCATATTCAGGCTCTCACTCAGTCCTGATCTCGTTTTATACAAAACGGCGCCATCCAAATCAATCACAACGTAATCCATAGCTGAAGGATTAACATGATCCTCAAGAGCATTCCAACTGTTCTGCACTGTCTGTACTATTTCGTTAACCGCCACTGTATCCTGCCGATCCCCTGTTTTGGAAAGGGAAAAAAGTATGACTACAGCGAGCTCAATGATAAAAACAGTCAGCATTCCACAGAAAAAAGCACGAGTTTTCATTGATTCCCTCCCATGAACTGGTAGCCGTCACCCCAGACTGTAATAATATACTCAGGTTTCCCCGGTTCCTGTTCAATTGCCTTGCGTAATTTGCGGATATGTACATTCAGTGTACCATCGCCTGTATATTTATCCTCCCAGACTTTTTCAAAAAGCTCCTGCTTCGGGATCATCCGCCCTTCGTTTTGTATCAGATAAGCCAGCAGCTTAAATTCAAGGGAAGTAAATTTTACTGGAGTTCCATCCACCAGAACCTGCCTCGCATTAAAATCTACTACCAAACGTCCGCTGTCATACCTTACTATCTCCCTGCTCCCATAGCGTTTGAGTACTGCTTTGACCTTTGCCAGCAAAACACTGAGAGAGCAGGGTTTTTGAATATAATCATCGCCGCCAATATTCAAGGCAATGATCTTATCATCATCACTTGTCCGCGCTGAGATAAACAGGATAGGAATATCTGTAGTCTGCCGGAGCTCTTTACACAGCTCAAAGCCGCTGCCATCACCAAGATTTATATCAAGCAGAAGTAACTCCGCCCTATTTTCTTTAAAAAAATCCCTGCAGTCTGAAACACTGTATGCAAGCGCAGTTTTCACGCCGAAGAGATTGAAATATTCCGCTGTGCTGTCTGCAAGCAGCTTTTCATCATCTATGATCAAACAATCGTATGTCATTTTCAATCACCTTTCATAAAGTATATATTCATATTATATTTCCTTTGCCCATAGAATACAAGTCTTCTTAGCTTTTAGAAAATATACTAGAAAAATACCGACCTCCAATCATTAGAACTTAGTCTAGCTTTTGGGGTCGGTATATTTATTATTAACAGATATTAAAGTATCTTTTATTCAAATCTTATAATATCAAGAGAACTCAGTGCATTTTTTACAACTAAAGCCTGATCACAATATAATTCTTGTAATTCCGTATTATACAGCAAATCCAGCTCTTTTAAATACTCATTTCCCATACAGTATATAGACATTAATTTGGTATTGCTGGAAACATCCAGGCTCACTAAATTAGTTCTTCTACATTGTAATTCCCTTAATTCCATATTATTTGACAAATTTAATTCCGAAATGTTGTTATCACAACATCCTAAATACTCTAACTTTGTATTTTGGCTAATATCTAATTCCTCAAATTTGTTATTGGCACAATACAAATACGTAAGTTCTTTACAGTTTGAAAGATCTAATTCATATAATGCATTAAATCCCACCGATAGACTCGTAAGCTTTGTATTTTGAGTCACATCCAATGCTACAAGTCTATTACCATCACAAGCCAGCTCTTTTAAATTAGATAATTTATCGACTGCTATTGATGTAATGTTACCACTACCAACATTCACCTCTTCTAGAAACAAAAACTCATTCAGATTTAGTTCTCCACTTAAATTGCTGTCTTCTCCATCAACCCACCAATTAATTCCTGTCAATCTTCCTGAGGTATTCCATGTATATACATCCGTATCATCTAAATCTGTTGGTATGGATGCACCATTCTCTTTTTGTATTTCTATTAATTCAACCAGCTTTTCTCTATCACTTTTTTCCTCATTAGGAGTTACTGATGGAGTTACTGATGGAGTTGTTTCTGGAGCTATTGATGGTACTACTGTTGGGGTTATTGTTGGAGCTGAAGTTTCTTTTTTATCATTGTATTTAGCCTTTTCTTCCTTTGGTTTTACCTTTATACTACAAACTAACTTTTTCTTTCCTGCCTTTGCAGTTATCTTAGCAGTTCCTTTTTTCTTTGCTGTTACGACACCCTTTTTCGTTACAGTTGCTATCTTTTTCTTTGAACTGCTCCATTTTACTTTCCCCTTATAGTTCTTTACCTTTAACGTGGTTTTTTGTCCTATCTTAAGGGTAACTTTCTTTTTATTGAGCTTCGGTTTTTTTGCTGCATAAGAATAATGGTCTCCTGCTATTCCAAAAAAAATCCCTGCCACTAAAAAAAATGCAATTGCCTGTTTTCTCATTTTGTTTCCTCCTATAAATATAATCAAATTTTTCATCCCTTTTTAAAATACGCAGGATATTTAAAAAAGCCCTAAAAAAATTATTTATACATTATAACAAAATGTTAACTAAATGTCAATTTTTTAAGTATTAAAGTTCCTATCCCTTCTATTCACTCAAAAGCAATGTTCTCGGTGCAATTTTCTCTGTTTTTCAGATTAAAAAAACAGCCTGCCGTCAAGCTAAGGGAGTGAACTAAAATTCAGATCACTCCCAACCCTTTCAGATAAAGCAGCTTTTCGATGATAACCTGGCCTTTCCACCAGATTTTACTGATCACCCATTCCTCAGGAAAATCCTCCCAGCACCAGGTAATATCCCAGGAACCATCTTCCAGCTGGGTATTCTTGATATATTCACATTCATAGTCGGATATATCTTTATGATCCGGATAATACTCACTGTCCGGTTCTGCATAGCGGACAATAAATCTAGCAATCTGAGCGGTCCCGTTATAGTCTGTGTGACATCTACTGACACTATCCGTATGCCACCGTGGAGCATGAGGATAAGCATTATTGGGTAAACTTATTATACATTATATTTTTTGCTTTTTCCATTCCAGAATTGCTATTTTGGTATGCAACTCTCAAAGATTTTATCCTGA
Organism: uncultured Eubacterium sp.; assembly: GCA_910585745.1. Classification (GTDB taxonomy): domain Bacteria; phylum Bacillota; class Clostridia; order Lachnospirales; family Lachnospiraceae; genus Eubacterium_F. Next base: position 48,083 of record CAJUFM010000005.1, read on the forward strand.
GGCATTAAAAAATCCCAGATTCAAAAAATCTGGGATTTTCATAAATATTTCTACACAGTTCAAAGCGCATATTATACAGTTCTCAATAAACAACCAAAGAATTTGGATTAACAAAATGTCCCTTTGGATCTTCCCATCCATACTCAAAAAGAACACGCTGTCCGATCTGAAGCCTATCGCCCGCATCTTTGTCTTTCACACCATTCACAGTGGTAACCATATCCTCATCAATAATTACTTCTGTATATTTGGGACCGCCCTGATAACATGCCAGATCAACTACACTGTCATTTTTCCCAATAATATAGAATGTAGCCACATTTTTCGTATACTGTGCATTTCCCTTATTCCGGTATTCCATGATCATTTGATAAACGCTCTCAGAAATGACAATTCCCGCATAGGCAGTCACATTTTCCTTTCCATTGTTATAGGTAAAAGAACTGCATCTAAAATACTCTCCTGCTTTGATAGAATCCGCTGTTATGACCGCGGCCTCTTTCATGATCGGAATGTCCGCTTTCACCGTCGTGGTATACTCCTTGTTGTCCGCAGAAAGCATTGTAATATTATTTCCATTTACATTCGTTACTTTATAGAAAGTAATATCTGTCAGCAGCGTCATATCCGTTATATTTGCAGTATTATTCGTATTGGTATTAGTGTTTGTATTGTTGTTTGTATTGTTCTTATTCTGATCTGCTCCCTTATTTGTTACCTGGATCCTGACTGCTGCTTTCTTTTTTCCCTTCTTTGCCGTCAAGGTTGAAGAACCTTTCTTTTTCGCCTGAACAGTCACTGCCTTTGCATTCTTCCCTTTTACGATCGCGATGCTCTTACCCTTGACCGTCCATTTCACCTTCTGATTCGCTTTGAACTGCTTCTTTGCCCCCACCTTCATAGACACTTTTTTCTTCCCTTTGATCGTTACCTTTTTGGCCGCGCTGACTGGACTGTATACAGAGCCTGCCACGATGGCTCCAGTCAGACAAATAGCTGCCAGTTTCATACCCTTAGATTTCATCATACTGTTCCTTTCCTTTCATAAATAATGATTGGTTTATGATACATTGGAATTATATACACATTCTTACAAAAGAGACAACATAATATGAATTAAAGCGCCAATTCAGCCACAGGCATCATCCTTTGCCCAAAATGGGGGTGCTACACCGGTCTCCCGGTGCAGCACCCCCATACTATTCTTTCATCCGATATCATTTTATGGTGAAGCCGCCGTTGTTTCCAGCGGCACAAGCTCCACTTTAATCTCCGATATGACTAGATTTTTAATTTTAGTGCCATTCAATGCCTTTAATGTAATGCGGTCACATTCTCTGCCTTTGGCAATAAGCTCCACCGTTCCTGTGAAAGAATTGTCTGCATTCACAGTAGGGTTGAGGAAAATAGAATTATCTTGAACAAAATCTCCCGATGTTTCTCCGCCCTGAGGAACCGTCCAGATCCTAAAGTCACTCGTTCCCCAGGAAGTTCCTGACACCGTTACTTTCAGCTTCTGCCCAGGAGCCACCGTAACAGGAATCGGTAAATGCATAAATGTTGTATCACCACCCGCTTGTGTATCATTTACTCGGATAGTGTCGCTATCCAGGTCGTAGGAACCACATTTGCTGTCTATCACTACTTCGGACAGTGAAACTTTCTTCACTGGGCTCTCTGTCGGTGTGGGTGTCGGTTCCAGCTCTGCGGCAGAAGTAATTCTCACCTGCCCCGCCTGTTTCCATGAAGCAGAAAGCAGATTCAGGTGCATAGCAGGACGGACACCGCCTCCCTCATTGACCACAATATATCCAGAGCAGTCTACAACACCCCCGCTTCCAGTATATACTGCATTAAATGGGAAGCTTCCCAGTGACCTCTGCCACCACCAGCCGTTTCCGGCATCGTCTGCCCATGCGCCTTTGGCATCGGCATATGCAGTATTTTTTACCTGCCTCGTCTGGGAATCCTTCTCATGATACATCGCAAATCCATAGTTCTTATTGCGTACCTCTTCTGCTGAGAGCAAATATAATTTGTCTGTGGTATCCCCCCCGTTTGCCGTACCGTACTGTGGGTTATCTTCTGTCGAAACGGTAGTTGACAAAATAGCATTCTGCTCTTCTTCAATAAATGCAGTTGAATAGAAATCATTATTCAGCCATTGACGGATGCTGCTGCCTTCCCAGGATATTTCGCTGCAATTCTGATTATGGAAGGGCTGGGTATCCATATTCTGGTCTGCCACAATAAGGGCATCGTTTCCATCCACTGACAATACACGCCATTTAATCGGCTCTTTCTTATAATATTTACCACCCGCATACATCATGCTGGTTCCATCCGAATCCTTGTATTCTGTATTATCTACCGGACTCTGAGGAGGCTGTTTGGGCTCATAGAGACTCTGGTAATAAGATCCAAAAGTAATACAATCCCACACAACATCGTCTCCCTCTGCGCCCGGACTAGTTATTCCCAAAGGACCCGGTTCCCTTGTCACGATCGGTTTCGGGGTCTGGGTTGGCGTTGGTTTTGGTGTGGCAGTCGGTGTCGGGGTTGGATTTAAATCCTCTGGTTTTGGATCTTCTTTATCGCTGAATACCAGTGATTTAATCGTAATCTTGATAGTCTTTCCCGCATCCAGTTTATCCGGATTAAAGATCTGGAAGCCGCGGATAAATCCCCCTATACAATCCTTTGTCACCTTAAAGATGAGTGTCTTTTCTGTCTTAGACTCTACAACCTGTTTGCCCCAGTCAGGATGTTTACCTGCATTGGTATTTGTCACTCCCACTACAGTTGTATCATACAGTGCATGACCAAGACCTCCGCCTTCACTTGTATAAGTCAGGACAACGGATTTATAATCCCCTTTTGTAAGATCCGGCAAAAAGAAATTCAGCGCCGCATACTGATTGAGGAAAGTTACTGTGACAGAACCATCGGGATTGTTGACAATAGTAGCACCGTTTTTAGACTCGTTGTGAATCGCTCCCTCTTTTGTTAATTCAAAATTGAATACAGGTGCTGCTGTCGCCCCAGGATCATTCGGTTTTTGTGATGGAGCTGCTGAAGATCCCCCTGGTTTTGTCGTTGAATCTGGTTTCTTGGTTGGTGTCGTTCCTGGTTTTGTCGTTGAATCCGGTCCTTTAGTCGGTGGTACACTTGGCTTTGATGACGGTACCGATGGTGAAGCCGACGGACTTATTGTAGAACCCGGTTCTGTGGGCATTGGTGTCTCGATTGGTTTGAGATCTTCCGCTGACGGGTTTTCTTTGTCGCTGAAGATCAGAGATTTGATCGTAATGGTAATGGATTTACCCTCTTCCATCACATTTGGATTGAAAATCTGAAATCCGCGGATACACCCTCCCTCACATTCATTTGAGACCTTTAATATTAATGTATGCTCTTCCTTTGACTCTTTAATCTGGCTGCTCCAGTCCGGGTGTTTGCCGGCATTTGAATCTGCAGGTCCTGCCATCTGTGTATCATACAATGCATGACCGAGGTCTCCGCCCTCACTTGTATAAGTAACAACGACAGACTTATAATTGCTGTAATAATTCTGTGCATTATCCGGCAGGAAGAAATTCAGCGCCGCATACTGCTGTGAAAATGTAACCGTAATGGAACCATCCGGATTGTTAACAATGCTGGCACCAGAAGGCGATTCATTCTGGTAAGCTCCCTCTGCTGTCAGATCAATGAACTGAACCGATGGCGCCGGCACGTCAGGTCTGTCATATTTAGGAGTTGAAACCGGCGGTCCTGGCGGCAGGAAAGACGCCTGTGGTGTACTCTGTGGAACAGCAGGATTGTCTGACGGCGGCTGGGGTACAGGATCGTTATGTATAGACGGCGTGTCCGTAACATTTTTTTTGTCCACTTTATTCACAACCTGAATCTTACAAGTTGCTTTTTTCTTCGTACCTTTTACCTTTGCCGTGATCGTTGCCTTTCCAATCTTCAGCCCCTTGACCACACCTTTTTTAGATACTTTGGCAATCTTCTTTTTACTGCTTTTCCAGACAACCTTTTTCTGCGTTGTCTTTTTAGGCTTAAGGGAAGCCTTAAGTTTTAAACTCTTTCCTTTTTGCAGTTTATATGTTGAATGGTTTAGTACTATCTTCTTGAGTTTTACATTCTTCTTTCGGGCAAAACTGACCGTTGTACCCATAGGAGAAATAAGCATTAGCACCATCAACATACTCATGAACCATGCTATTTGTTTTTTCCCATATTTCATTGAGATACTCTCCATTCTGAGGCGTCCCTTCTTTAAAAAATATCTGATTCTGGCATTACCTGTGACACCCCGGCCAGGTAATGCACAAATATGGCATGATATCATATCAGCACACCATATGATTGAATATTGTTTTCAGTTCAATTACCAATTTGCCCATTTTATCTTTTTTATAGCATATTTCTGGATATATAGCAATGCTTTACAGGTCAATTTTTTATAAAAGAATTATAAATTATTTTTAATAAAAAATTGATTGTAAACCATAAGAAATTCATATATAATTTGGGAAAGAAATAAATGCCATTTGACCATTTTAAAATCAGAAAATTAAGGAGGTTACATAAAAAATGAGACTGAAGAAGTTATGCGCGGCATTTATGTCAGTTATCATGTCAGTTAACGTCTTTATGGGAGTTCCGCCATTTAATCCAAATAATGAATATGAGCTCAGCACAGTGAGCGAAATGATGGAAACTTACACTATGAAGGCGGAAACGCAGCCACTGGCGACAACTGCGTCGACAGGCAGCATGCGCCGTCCTCTCTCACCGGAGCAGCCCATGTGGATCGTCCATATCGATTCATGGAATTATGCAGATCCGGCGAAGATCATAGATCTGATCCCTGAGGATATACTGCCTTACGTTGTTTTCAATATTTCCCTGTCTATTAACTGGGATGGTGATAATAAAAAATGGCTTATGGTAAAGGATGGATATGAAACTGCCAAATCCTGGATAAGAACCTGTGCCGAAAAGGGTGTATGGACAATGATACAGCCCTCCAGCGGTGGCCAGAGCCACTTCCCGGATTATGAAGCAACGGATGATCTGGAAAATACGATCTATGCTGAGTTTTTCAGGGATTATCCAAACTTTATCGGATATAATTACTGTGAACAATTCTGGGGATATAATGACCCGGATGATCCTTATATTGATCCGGATCATTTCCATAATCCGAATTTCCCGGATGCAAAATGGGTTACCTGTGTAGAGCGTTACCGCCATTTTGCGGCATTGCTTAAGCTCTGTAACAAATACGGCGGATTTCTTGATATCAGCTGGTGTGCCAATGAATGGAGTGCAGGTATCAATCCCATTGCTATGCTCAAAAAAGTGCCTGAATGGGAAGCCGCCTGCCGCCAGTACTCACAGAACTATATTCTAGAAGAAAAATTTACCCAGCTAAGTTATATTTCTGATGTGGAGAGTACCGTATACGGTGCCTATCTCTCTGGATACTGTGGGAATTTTGGGATGCGGTATGATGATTCCGGCTGGTCCGATTCTACATGGGATGGTACGGGGGATAAACCACCAAAAGAGCAGTACCGGGTGGCTACCGCACTGCCGCTGCATATAGAGCGAATGGCGATGAACGGCATGACGGTGATCGATGGTCCAGAACTTGTCTGGGCAGATGACTTTAAAGAACTCTGGCCTTCTACTGACAGCGAGGGCTACAAAGTCCGTGGCTGGGATATGTACGACCAGTTCCAGAACGATATGCTGGATATGTTCCGAAAGGTTCTTGACGGCACGATCCGCATCCCATCCCGCAAGGAAGCCATTGACCGTACAAAGGTAGCTGTGATCCAAGACGTAAATTCAGGCAACAATGATGCGAAGTACAGTTCCTATCCTACTTTATTTGAGGGACTTTACCGTATGACTGATGACGGTAACCTGAAGAATAACCATAATCCTTTTAAGTGTACCGGACGTTATCCTACGATCCCAACCATGTTGCAACCTATAGATGACCTGGGAAAAGCAATGCAGGTTCAGATCAACCAGTCTGCTATTGCTACACGGTGGCCAACGATAGAAGCCAAACAAAATGAATTTAATAATCTTTTCCCAATCGAATACTGGGGTAACATTTATGGCGGGCGAAATGAAAACACATGGCTTACCTACAATCCTTATAAAGATGGGACACCAGCCGGCGGATACTTTATACCAAAGTACAATACCTGTAAGCAGGTTGAGGTATCCTATTCCCAGTACACCACAGGGGTTATAAAAGAATATTCAGATCATTTTGACTTTTATCTAAATAACTATGATGAAGAAGCTCCCTCAACTTTAAAGCCAAATACCATCAAGATCTATGGAGCCACTTCCAAACCTTCTTACACCTGCAAGAACAGAGGTGTCCGCCAGAAGAGAACAGAAGTGACAGAGAACTGGAGTAATGGCGTTTACACACTGACGATCAAAGAAAATGGACCTGTTGACATCCGGATCAACTGCTCAGGAAACGAGACCGGCCGTCTTACATCTTACAAGACAGCGGCTCTGGTGGAACCTGAGTTCCCAGAAGCTTACGACGGTCCACGTCAGTATGAGGCCGAATTCTTTGACCAGAAGAATGTGGAAGAAAATGTTACAAATGCATGCAAAACCGATATTGACAAATGTCAGGGCCAGGGCTTCTTGAAATTTGGCACCAGCGCAAATGCGGCAGTGAAAGATACCGTAACCAACAAAACAGCAGGTACGGCCAATATGATCCTTCGCTACTCTGCTATTTCTGATATTAACAATATTGACCTGTATGTGAATGGTACTAAGGTCAAGACCCTGTCACTTCCAAAGGGAACTTCTTATAGTGACTGGAAAACCGTTACCACACAGATATCGCTGAATGCGGGCGACAATAAGATTGAACTGAAAGCAAATGCAGCACTGCCAAGCAGTCTGTATCTGGACAATTTTGTGATCGAATAGACAGTTGACAGCGTAAATAAAAAACCATGTTTATAAGATAAGAAAAGTCATCTTACAAACATGGTTTTTTTATTTCCCATCACCCTGCACGCCTGCATATCCGCTTCCTTCCACGATCTCCTGCCCTTCTTCTGAAAGCATCCAGTCGATAAGTAACGGAATATTCTCATTTTTATTATCCTTCCGGTACACCGCATAAAAGTTGCTGACCACCGGATAACTACCATTCTTAACATTCTCTTTATCGGGATAAACGCCATTTAGGGAAAGCATTTTTACACCGCCATCTTCCACAATGCCCTCCACATAAAAACGAAAAGAAAATCCAATGGAGCTGCCAAGAAAACTGTTAATTTCCGTTTTCATTGGTATTCCCTCCATAAAAGAAAGCATCGCTGTCTGGCTGCCGCTTCCTTCATTTCTCTGCAGTGCCCCGATCCGCTTGTCCTCACCCCCCAGTTCAGACCAGTTTTTATATTTACCCGAATAAATTCCCCTCACCTGATCTACAGTCAGACTGTCCACCGGGTTCTTTGCATTGACAAGAAAAACAAATGCTTCACTGCCGATAGGAACCAGTTCCAGGGATATTCCTTTTTGTTCCGCATAGGCAAGCTGCTCCTTTGAAGGCTTTGCACAGACCGCTATGTCCACAGTCCCATCTACCACCGCCTGATAAGCACCTCTTGTATTATTCATCTGCAAAGCACTTTCCTTACTAAAATTCTTTCCGTCAAACTGACAGCTGTCCTCTGGATAGACTGCATTTACAAAAGCAGAAAACACCGGATACAAAGCCGCTGCCCCATCTAACACTGGAAGATCCCCCGACAACTGCAGGGAAGATCTGCGCTTTACAATCTTTGTTTCATCCACAAAAGGAAGATATGCATCAAGTTCTACGGATTTCGCCTGCATCCCATCACTGTAATCACTGATACACCTTCTGGTAAAAACCTGGCATACTGCGATATCAAACACCACAAACACAGCCACAAGCGCTGCGATACATAAACTCTGTCCAACTATTTTTCTCATCCCTGCCACCTATTCTCCTTCATTTGAAATAAAGGAGATAATTGAACACTGGCTGCGCAGATAGATCGTATAGCCCACCAGTGCCGCCGAAGTTATCATCCCTGTCACCAGTATAACTACCATGATCCTACGAAAATATTTATCCTTCATTCTCCTCTAATCTCCTTTTCGAAACAATTCCTTACATATGCTCCATAGCCTGGGAAAACCAGTACATTAACAGACCGACTCCCCCAATAAACACAAAAGCAAGAATGCCAGAAATAATAAGCTGATTCCGGTATCTTCCTCGTTTCTCCTTCTCACCCTTCGGACATCTCAAAAATAAGACCAGGTCAAAAATGAACCAGATCAGTGACACCAAAGGCAGGCCAAAAATTATGATCAATAATTCCATATAAATCTCCATTCCGAAGCGCAGCGGAGGAAGTACGAGCAAAAAGCAGCGAAGCTGTTTTTGCTCTGTACATCAATACTATTTGTGGCGCTTCGGCACAAATAGTGGTGTGAAAATAAGCTATCGAGCTTATTTTTCACACTAGTTCCTCCTAATCAATGATTTTTAAGTTATGTAAGCTAAAAATATAAACAATATAAATAACAGTACTGGTTCCGCCACCAGGATCAGATATACCATAACCCATGCCTTTCTCTTCTTCTTCTGACGAATAAAGGACCAGGTCATCATAAGCTGGACTGCAATAAGATCCAGTAAAAGTATCACAATAATAAATAACTGCATGATCGATGCACCAACATCTATATGCTCCTGAGCTTTCAGCCAGCACTCATAGTAATGCCATAGCGCAGCCTGTGAAAGGATCACTAAAATACCATCTAATATAAGCATTTTTTTCATGCTATGAGTAAGCATATAATTCAGCCAGATAATTAACAATGTGCTGAATATCGTAAACCAGTTGATATGGAATGAACTAATACCTGCACAAATGTTAAAAACCAACAAAATCCAAAATCCCCCGCTTAGGTTCTGGCTTATCCTTTTTTCCATGTGTTCCAGCTCCTTCTTCAACATTAAGTATATCGAATTTTCTTCCATTTGGCAAATTTCTTTATTCTATTTATCCTGTGGTGCTAGCTCGACGGTGCCAATTAGCACCCTGCCACATGAGGGTTGTGGAAGACAAAAAACTTTGTTATACTTCTATATAGCCTGGCGAAGCCAAATCTTCAGGCTAACAAAACAAAAAGGAGATCACCATGAATAAAAAGAAAGAAATACCTGTCTCTCCCCTTGCAAAAACTTGGATCCTGGATCTGGACGGCACCATCGTAGTACACAATGGTCCTTATATATATGGTAAAGACCGTTTTTTACCCGGCGCCAGAGAGTTTCTGGAAAATATTCCCGCCCAGGATATGATCATTTTCCTCACAGCAAGGAACAATTACGAAAAAAACCACACCCTTCGTTTTCTCGAAGAAAATAACGTCCGCTATGACCATATTATTTTCAATGCCGGCCACGGCGAACGTATTCTTATAAACGATAATAAACCAGATGGTCTTGTAACCGCTATGGCAGTCAATACCACCAGAGACCAGTTTTGTGATATAAATTTTATCACTGACCACAGTCTCGGGACAATGTATGACTGACACGTAATTTACGGTTTACTAATTTCCGGTACTCTTATAATATTTTACGCTATACCTCCAGAATATATAAGCTCCCATATACATTACAATTCCCACCAGAGGTGCGATGTACATATAAAGCTCAGGAAATCCCAGCATATCTTTTTTTCGCAGAAGATACTGTGCTGGAAAATAATTAACAAAGGCAAAGGGAACCAGATAAATCATGATATACTGGATCGCCTTATGGTAAATGCTGATGGGATATCCAGCAAATTTTCTTAAATTCCAGTATAATACAGACTTAAGTGTGTTAGTACGAATCAGATAAAACTGCAGGGAAGCAAGCAATAAGAATATTGCCCCCTGGATCAAGACACCGCCAATGACTGCTGCCCCATAGTATAAAACTGTCTGCAGATCCCACATAACCCCTACACTGCCAGCTGAGACCACAAACAGCACGATCCCCAGGCCACCATGGCCAATCGCTGCAAACCAGTCAGAATTACTGGTAATGATCTGAAACAAAAGTCCCCTTGGGCGAAGCAGAAATCGGTCAAACTTCCCAGAATGAATATACTGAGAGAAATCCCGTAATCCAGTAAAAAAAATGATCAATATGCCATAGGTCAGAAAAAGAAGGCTGTATAAAAAAAGCATTTCTTTTTGATTCCATCCATTTAACGAGTCAAATTTTAACATAGTAAAATAGATCACGATAATTCCAGTGGCCTCCCTGAGAAATACCGCCAGGGATTTCAGCACTGCATCTACCTTATATTGAAACCATGCTTTCATAGTCAACCGGGTATACTGCACTGCTGTCTGCCATATATTATATTCCCCCATGATCACCCTCCTTGAATCACCAGTCTGCGGATACCCCGTCTCCAGATCAATTCTCCAATCACTGCTAGAACAACGATCCAGCAGCCCTGCCGAATAAAAGATACCAGGATATCTATTCCCGTCTGCTGCCCCAGATATATTTTAACTGGTTCAAAATAAATAGAAGAAAATGGAGTAAACTGAATAAATCCCTGCATCCAGTCAGGCATAAACCATAAAGGGATCATTGCCCCAGATAACACATTCACAAAGACATTCTTTATGGTCTGCAGACTCCATATATTTATAAGCCAGAAGGAAAGAGACTGGAAAATAAAATTTAATGTCCAAAGCACGAGAAAACCAAGCAACACACTGATTAAAAAAGCGGCAAATGCTTCTACTGAGTGTGGTTTATTCATCCCCACACTCAAAACTGCCACAATTATTGCTGGAACAAACTCAAACAACAGGCAAAAACATATATTTCCTAAATCCGATGCCAGCAGAATTCCCCGAAAGCTTATGGGTTTTAACAGTTCAGTTCCAATACTGCCATTATTAATACGATAGGGCAGGTATCCTTCGTCTAGATAAAAGGCACTGCCAAGGCCAATAGACAAAATAAAATTCGTCATAACCATCTCAAATGTAATTCCATCAATTTCATTCCGTCCACCATAGAGTGCCTGGTAAATACACCAGAAAATAAATACTTTCAAGCAAGTATCTACGATTCTCATAGAATTATCAAAACGAAAAGCTGATTTTGCCAAAAAAGCCTGTCTGGTATATGCCAGATACCGTCTCATGCACTCTCCTCCTCCCCTGCTTTCACCGCCTTCTTTTCCAAAAACTCTCCCTGATAAATCCGGCGTATAATACTCTCGATCTCTGGTTCTGAAACCTGCAGATCTGCCACCTGATAACGGTTTAAGAGCATAGACATCAGTTCATTAATCTGAACTTCTTTATTTTCAAAGGAAAAACGAAATTTTCTTCCATCCAGTTCATCCATCTGCTTAATGAATACATGAGGGATAGGCTCTATCTCGGTCACCCATTCAAATTCCACATCAATCTGACGCATAGTGGCAAACTTTTCCCGTATACCATACAGACTGCCATCATATATTTTCTTTCCTTCATCAATAATAATCAGCTTCTGGCATGTCTTTTCAATATCCTGCATATCATGGGTGGTAAATATCATAGTTATGCCTTCTCTTTGATTTAACTCCTGGATAAAATTCCGGATTGTCTCCTTCCCAACCACGTCTACGCCGATCGTAGGCTCATCAAAAAAAACAATACGTGGTGCATGCAGAAGTGCAGCCACGATATCCGCCCGCATCCGCTGCCCCAATGACAGCTGGCGCACCGGCTGTTCCAGAAAACTTCCCATATCCAGCATTTCTGTATAACGGCTTAGCCGTTCTTTGTACTGCTGTTTTGGAATTTTATAAATATACCTTAAAAGTTCAAAGGTATCCATAGGTGGCAGATCCCACTGAAGCTGGGACTTTTGTCCAAATACGACGCCTATCCTTGCCACATATTCTTTTCTCTGCCTATATGGAATATAGCCATCCACACTGATTTTTCCTCCATCGGGATGCAGAATCCCCGATAACATTTTGATCGTGGTGGATTTACCCGCACCGTTCGGTCCTATAAATCCTACCATCTCCCCCTCATTAATAGTAAAATTCATATCTGACACCGCTCTTCGGTATTCATACCGGGGCCGTACAAGATTCGCTGCCATGCCTGCCAGCCCTTTACTCCTTTTGTTGATACGAAAGGTTTTATTCACATGTTCCACTTCAATAAAACTCATTGCCATTCCCTCTTTCCAATCCGGCATTCCAGTTCTGCAAATATCTTTCATTCTTTCGCAGACAGACCTTCTATCACTTCCTCTAAACTAGTCTGTCTCATGGATATTTCCTCTATATCTCCTGTCTGCTGCATACCCCTCAGCAACTCTGCCGCCGTAATCTGATTCCGGTTATAATCCAATATTATCTTCCGGTCCTCCCTCACATAACGGACGAAGGGCAGATCTAAAAAATCCGGCACAGAATGCTGAAAAGTAACTTCCAATTGATTCACAGGTGCTATAAACCGCAGCAGTCTTTCCATGCCACCATAAAATACAAGTTTTCCCTGATTCAGCAATAGAATGCGCTGTGACAAATTTACAACCTCCTCCATGTTATGGGAGGAAATCAAGATCGTCCGACCACTTCTCTGCTCCTCCTGTACAAGCTCAGCAAATATTTGCTTTGCCTCTACATCCATCCCGATACTTGGCTCATCAAATAACAACACTTCAGCAGGAACCAAAAATGCCAGTGCAGTCTCTGCACGACGCCGGACTCCCAGTGATAACTCTATTAACTTCGTATCATAAAATGGTTCTAACGAATAATCCTGTAACAGCTTTTCTCTTTTTTTCCTGAACTCTTTATCACTTATCTGATAAGCAGCCTGCATCAGCTCCAATGACTCCCTTAAAGAATGTTCCGTATTTGCATTGGACTGATCGGCCAGAAGAATGCTGACCTGCCCAGCCAGACGCTTCCGATGCTTTATGGGATCCAGGGAATTTACCCTAACACGCCCTTCCTCTGCCTGTAAAGCTCCACATATAAGCTTTAAAAGGGTTGTCTTTCCTGCGCCAGACGGGCCAATGATGCCCACAGTCATTCCTCTGGGTATATGAAAAAGGATTTCCTGCAGCGCCAGGATGGGGCACTTATTTTTTCTTTTAAATTTTTTGGATACCGAATCAAATAATATCATCTTTTTCACTCCATATAAAGTCTATACCCTTGCAGAATATTCCGCAAGGGTATAGGGATAAACGACATGTCATCAGGGACAAACAGCATAAAAACTCTCAAGTTTCCGGTGGCACCGCCGGAATCATTGCCACTGCACAAAACATATTTTCTTCTTCATAAAATTGGCATAATCCATCATACTTATCCACAATTCTTCGAATCTGCCCCACTCCATATCCGTGTCCATCTCCCTCCTTCCCCGAAAGAAGATGTGGATTTTTCTCCAGCACGGACTCCGCAATACTATTTTTTACTAAAATGGTTTCATAACATCTTCTGGCAGTAAGACTTACAGATATCTCTGGTTTTGACTGAGTTTCTGTCTGCACTGCCCCTTCAATGGCATTATCCAGCAGATTAGAAAGCAGGGATACAAAATCAACACTTTCCATACAGGCAAAGGCAAGATTTTCAATTTCAGCCTTTACCAGAAGTCCTTTCTGACATGCCTTTTCCAGTTTCTGATTCAGCACATAATTCATTACACTGTTTCCTGTCTCCACATAGGTATATATGCCATTCAGTTCATCCAGTACATGAGAAAGATATTCTTTCGCTTCATCCAAAGCATTTTCCTGAAGGTATGATGTGATTACCATGATATGGTTTTTCATATCATGTTTAAGCCGTCTCGTATTTTCATGGAGCTTCAGGATCTCTTCCCGCTGTCCCTTCTCATGGGCATAATTGCTCTCCAGCTCCCGGCACCGGTACTCCAGTTCCAGTTTCTCTGCCAGCAGCTGGTCCAATCTCCCTTCCATCTCCCGCTGTTTCCTTTCTATCTTTCCCATCATGACATCATATACCTCACCAGTTGTTCCCTTGCCTGCTCCCGGCAGCTCCTGCCAATAGGAAGCACATTATTCCCCTTCACTACCACTTCATTGCTGCCAATACGGTAAACCGCCTGCTGATTCACAAGATATCCTTTGTGGATCCTAACAAACCCATACACACCCAGTTCCCTTTCCACATTTGCCATCGTTTCCCGGATCCGGTAAACCGTATGTTCCATATGAAGATTGAGATAATTTCCTAATGCCTCAAAATAAAATATTTCCTCCAAGGGCAGTGTAATCAGCTGACTATCACTGCGAAAAGTAAAACGGCAGTTCCTTTTCTTCCATTCTTCCAAAGCCTCCAGCAAAACAGGCTCCATTTCCTGTTCCACACAACTTTTTCGGATAAACCCAAAGGGATGGTATTGGAAAGTCTGATACACCAGTGCATCTTGACATGTTACAAAGATCAGTATCGGTTTGCATGGCAGCTGATCCATCCGCGCCGCGATCTCCAACCCGTCAAGCCCTGGCATATCAATGTCCAGCAACACAATATCCGCACCCACCTGCTGCAATTCCTCCCAAAATATGCATGGATCTGTATAGGTGCGGATCTCCGGATCCCTCCCCAATATCTGTTCCGCCATTTTACTATACTTTTCACAAAATATATATTCATCGTCACAAATGTATAATTGAATCATAGCAATCTCCGCCTATCTACCGAAACAGCACACAGTTCCCACTCTCCCGGTAATACTGGATCCTCTCCTGCAACGCCCCTCTGCTGCAGCCCAGCTTTTCACTGAGGCAGTCAAGACAGAGGAAATCCACGGCACTCCGGCTTACCATTTTCATATAAATTGCCTTTTCGTCGGAAGTAAGACGGACCCCGCACTGCCGGCAGACATGATGTTTCATCTCCATAACCAGATCCCCGCTTTATACAAGTCTGCCACGCATAACAATACAGTCAGAGGAAGGTACCGTAACGGCGAATCTTTCCTTATGTACACCGAGCTCCTTATGCTCCCAGCAGTCATAAAGCGACAACCCCATCCCGGATGCATAAGGAAGTCCCAGATCCCAGAACTGCACTGTCAATTCTCTCTGGGTATCACTGAGATTGAAAAGCCCTATGGCAAGATCCCCATTATGTAATACTTTTACCAGTACAAAGGCTTCGTCCTCGTTGAACCATTGTGGCTCTACCTTGATGCGATAAGCACCTCTTGCCTCTGGATCCTGATTGATAGCAATCAATTCCTTATTTTGCAGGATATTCTTTGTTACATCATTTGCCGAGCGGATATCGCAGCCTATCATAAGTGGTGAACCCATCATACACCACAGGGAAAAATGTGTCTTATACTGGCTGTCTGTACATCCCCCAATGCGTTCACTGCAGATAAAATCACTATTGCTTCCCCCATACATTCCTACCACCAGCATGTCCATATCATTGTGGCAGTAATTTCCCGTAAAAGGTTCTTTTTCAATCTGCGAGCGGGCAATATTACAGATGGATTCCCAGTTGTCCTGAATATCTGGTGTAGAACGATAAGAATGTGCCCCGGACTCGCGGATCCAGTGATGAACATTGTCCTCGCCCCAGTTGCAGGCGGAAAAGCAAATGTCTCTGCCACAATTACGCAGGGCAAGGTTCATTCTCTTATACAACAGCTCTCCACACATATTTCTCGGTTTAAAACAATAATCGTATTTCAGATAATCTACACCCCATGCTGCAAATTGCTTCGCATCCTGAAATTCATGTTCAAAACTGCCTGGATAACCAGCGCAGGTATGGGTTCCCGCACAGGAATACATGCCAAATTTAAGCCCTTTTTCATGTATATAATCTCCCAGGGCCTTCATGCCGCTAGGAAATTTTTCCGGATCTGCTACAAGGTTGCCGTCAGCATCCCGCTCCTTCAGACTCCAGCAGTCATCGATCACAACATACTCATATCCCGCATCCCGATAACCATTTTCCACTATCTTATCCGCCGTCTCCCGAATCAGCTTCTCATTGATATCCCAGGTAAAAGTATTCCAGGAATTCCACCCCATCGCCGGAATAAACCCGATATTTTTATTCTCCATAGAATTTAACCTCCGCTCAAATTATTTGGTCCGACGATGAAGGATGAACCAAAGTTCAGATTCTCGTCGCTGTATTAAATACAGTATAATATAAAAACACTGCGCTTGTAATGGGAAAATCCTACAGTGACATGGCAAAATGCGTCATTTCCCTATAGTATGTTATACCATTCATTTTCTTTTTCCGATATTTATATAAAAAGTGCCAGACCTGGCGCTTAACTTAGGTACTGGCACTCTCTATTATCCCTCATGTTGTTAATGTGGCTTAACAGTTTTTACTTGCTACAATAGCATTAACTTTGTTTTTCTTATCAAAGAAAAAATAAAGCTGATATTTGTTAGAACCAGATTTAAATTTATAAACAGCACATTTATTTTCTTTTATTAACTTAAATCCTGCTCCACCTACATCTTTCTTATACGCTTTATAAAATGTTGTTTTCTTACTGAGCTTTTTCACTGACGTTTTACCATATTTACTCAAAACCTTCTTTTTTGTAGAATTCAATATGATACCACGTTTGGTTTTAATACATTTCTTAGGTTGTTTTTCATCAATGGTATTAACGCACTGGAACCCCCAGTCACTTGACAATGTTATAATAGTATTCATATTAGATTTGTATTTACCCGTAAACTTAAAATCTGCCTTTCTCAGTTTAACTGCCGCCTGTGCATTCTGTGATGACGCTATGACTCCCCCCATAAGCAAGGCAATTGTCATAGTTGTTACCATTCCTTTTTTTAATATGTTTCTCATTCTTTCTTCCCTCCATTTCCCCCAGTTTATATACTGGTTATGTAGTTTATTTTATGACATAATTTTAACACAAAAAATAATCCTAATGCAAACTATATATAGAATACTAAGTTTTTTGTAAGAATTTGTTCCCTATTTTGTAAAAAACACCAACCCCAGTTTTATTATTGGGATGGTGCTTTTTTCTGAAAACAAGTTATCAAAGCTACTGTTTTAATCGTAAAACGGACTTACAGACAGAAAAAGCAATGGAAAAGGCACTTTCACGAAAGTGTAACTAAATGTAACCAAAATATATTTTCTGGCATAATAAAAGGAAGTACCATTTCTCGGTACTTCCCTTATAATTAAGCAATGAGGCATCGGGGACTCGAACCCCGGACAACTTGATTAAAAGTCAAGTGCTCTACCACCTGAGCTAATGCCCCATCTATAAGCATAATGCTTACAAATGCCCAGAGCCGGAATCGAACCAGCGACACAGGGATTTTCAGTCCCTTGCTCTACCAACTGAGCTATCTGGGCTAACCTTGTCTTAAAATTGCTAAGGCAAAAATTGCGGGGGCAGGATTTGAACCTACGACCTTCGGGTTATGAGCCCGACGAGCTGCCTGACTGCTCTACCCCGCGACAAAATTAATGAAACTAATGTTTCTAGTGGGCGGAGAAGGATTCGAACCTTCGAAAGCGTAGCTAACAGATTTACAGTCTGCCCCCTTTGGCCACTCGGGAATCCGCCCAAAATCATTAAAATGATTTTGAAGCCGACGACCGGACTTGAACCGGTAACCTGCTGATTACAAATCAGCTGCTCTGCCAATTGAGCCACGTCGGCATAATTTATGGGACCTATAGGGCTCGAACCTATGACCCTCTGCTTGTAAGGCAGATGCTCTCCCAGCTGAGCTAAGATCCCATATATAATTATCATCTTAATGATGAACGACCCAGGAGGGACTCGAACCCTTGACCTCTGCCGTGACAGGGCAGCGCTCTAACCAACTGAGCTACTGGGCCATCATTATGAATTCAATTATAAAATTCATCTTGAAAGTAAATTATGCACCTTCAAAACTACACACTGCTTCCCAACTTTCCTCAAACCTCTTAAGGTCA
>CAJUFM010000006.1 GCA_910585745.1 uncultured Eubacterium sp.
GATCGGGCAACCGGTCCTTTTATTTTGGTAGGCACCTTGTTGTAGAGCGCTTACAATACTACTTCATAGGGAATTAAATGAAATGCAGAGACATACTGCTGCAATAAGCACGGACAAAGACAGCTAAATATTTTGTTCCCTACAAAAACAGAGCCGACAAATTGTGATTTCAAAATATCCCACAAGTTCATCGGCTCTGTGCTCTGTTTAATTATTGTAAATCCACAAGTTTTGATCATCCATTTGATTTTTCCCTCTGCAAATCATATCCTTTCATCTGTGATTATATGTTTAATTCCCCAATGCTCTGTACTAAGATATTCTTTCATGAAACTTGGAAATGCTTTGTATTTGTCCAAATCTTTTATTGGTATCCAGTGCATTTCTTCTTTTGCCCCACATGAGTAGCTGTTGCTATGAAGTTCCTGTGTCCCTCTTGGCTTCATTAAATAGTAAAAGCAGATTTCATGGCAATTTAGCCCTTTCAGCATCCCGTTGCTCTCATCAAAGAAGTTTTCATGAATAACAGCCAAACGGTCTATTTCATAGTGTATGCCAGTTTCTTCAAAAACCTCCCGCAACACCGCTTGCTCAGCCGTTTCTCCCATATGAACACCGCCACCAACGGAATATAAAAAATTTTCATTTTTATTACCAACAAAAAGAACACATTCATTTTCTACGATAATTGCTGCTGCTCGATACCTGAACCAATTATTTTCTTTTGTAAACCCGCAATCATACATATTATTTTTCTCCTTTATTATTTAAATTTGATTTCCTTCTCCCGCAATACCGCTTTCTGATAAAATGCCTTTCCAACGTCTCTGACCGTTATACTGCTAACTGCAGAAGTAATTGCAATCTCTCTTTTTATTTCTTTCACTGATCTGTCAAAACAGCATAATATCTTTCAGATCTCTTTAAGTAACTCTTGCAGCAATTTCATTTCACCTTGTGTTAATGTTACACCTTTACCGTATTTTGTATGGTCTTGTGTCCATGATCTTATATCATATACAGGCTCTCTATCATTCCAGCTTATAAAATTCAATTCTTTTGTCCATCCATTATTTTCAGCAGATATATTACCGATATGTTCATAAATTTTATAATTTTTTGCCATAAAACTTCTCCTGTAAAACATAAATTATGGTTCATAATCTTTCCATTCACCATTTTCATATATTTCAAATTTCCCCCATTGGGGAGTATTTGTATTTCTGCCTTTTACCTGTATGGGAAGTAAAGCGTCATGTTGGCAGTAGGGCATTGGATCATCAATGAAAAACCATCCCCGCTCATCTATCTGACTTTGCTAATCTAAAATATTCTAATATCCCTTGACGGTTGCCTCTGCCCCCTCAAAGAAAATGTCAAAGTTGAACCAGTCACCTGCATCATAGTATTTCCGCAACTCCTCGAAATCACGCTGCCCCATAATCTTCCGACACACCAGCTGAAAGACTTTCTCATACCGTTCCTCCATAACTACCAGATAAAATTTCTTTTGTATATCAGTTAGCCCAGGAATCCCAGAAATCATTTTTTCTATCTCTAGCAATGCCCCTGCCATTGCGGTGTGATATTTCTTACCACCTCATTACAGCCCTCATATTCCAAGCTCTCTATCAGATGGTGTGGGTTCATCCTGTCTCCACTCAATTCAAAAATACATCTTCTCGCTGAAAATCATACATCGGCAATCCTAAATCTCTTTTTCCCTCTGCAATATATGCGGTATGTACTTTAAATCTGTTTTTCCTTCTATGTACTCTTTAATCATCTTGTAGGTAACTCGCTTTTTAGGCTTGTACACTTCGTCTCTCTTAGCGATATTATCAAGCGGCAATTTGCCCTCACCCTCGCCAAACTCCACTTTTACGTTAATTACGCTGTCAGTTTTTTTGTGGGAAAGGATTACAACCTTCTTCACATGAGTATCGAATTAAAACATATCCCCACAAAACTACAAAGTATGAGCAATATTTATACAATACTAATATCGCTCGTGCATCTTTTTTCCCACAAATACTGCTTGCTACCTCAATCTTCTTTTCATCAATTTTCTTCGCATCTCATCAAGTCTTAATATTCGCTTATGTTCCCATTCCATCTCAATTGTCTTTGAATTGACAAATGCAATAATTTTGTCTATCTCCTCATTTTCCTCAAACATTTCTGATAATCGTTCTATATCATTTTTATTAATTTTGCGATAAGGGATAGCTAGTCTTTTAAACTCACTTGGTGTTAATTCTAAAACCCCTCCAGCATAATACCGCCCATAAAATTCACATTGAGTTAATGTCAGTGAATTATAAAAGCAAAATGCCATACTCTCTTTATCATATGCCGAATTTAGTCTCATATTATAAGCAATATCTGTTGTATAAAGATTTGCTTCATTTACACATATTCTCGGCACTCTATGATACCTTTTAAAGAAAAAAAGATCACCATTTCGTACAATTGGCACCCCATACCATGGCTTTCTATTTCTACATTTATATCTATTTTTTAATTTTATTTTAGACGCATTTTCTTTTTCTCCGATTGCTGTCAAATATTCCTTCAAAGACTCCGAAAAAAGTTTTTTATCGACATTCAACAGATTTAATAAATAAATGCGGTTCCCCTTTTCTCCTATCTTTTGAACTATATCTTGAGTTAATATAAACTGACCGTTCAATATATTACTTTTAGGGATTGTTGGCAAGATGAACTCTTGGCACTCTAGTTGTTCTACCTGCTCCTTCGTTAAAATAAATTCATTATTTGCTCCTGTTACAATCCCAGGAGAAGCATCGCATATCTCGAAAACTTTTTTATATTTTAAATCAATTAGATTCAGTAAATCAATATCTACATCTGATAAAATGGCATTTGTCCATTTTTTTAATGGTTTGTTTCTTTCGATTTTGGAACAATAATACGGAACATCTGAATCCAACTTAGCATACATCTTAAAATTAATGTATGGTTGGTTCTTAAATTCATTCGTCAAATAAACCAGACAAGATTCTTGCTCAATCTCTGGAAACATCCTTTCTTTAAAAGTCAGAATATGAATTGTATCAAAATGCTCTTCTAAAAATAATCGAATCTTTTCTGCGTATTGAACCTGAAGAAACTCCATTGGAAGTACAAAAAAAATAGTTCCATCTCTTTCCAAACAAGATACCGCCGCCAGCACAAAAGCAACCCAAATATTTTGCATTAAAGAACTAGGTAATCGAAACTTTTCACAGATTTCTTTTGCCTTTTTTTTTGAGTTATCTTCCATATTTTTAATATTAATATATGGTGGATTTCCGATAATCAATTGATACTTTTCATTAGTTTTCTCTGAAAAGCTCAAAAAGTCATCTGCAACTATCTTTACTTGCTCCGAGTATCTATTATTTTTTAATCGCCTTACCTTCTCTTCTATTAACTCTACGGCTACAAAACTTTCAATATTTTTTTCTTTTTCAAATTCATCTACAAATCTCCCGTCACCCACCGATGGTTCTAACACACTTCTAAATATTTTATGCTCTCTTACCAAATATTCTTTCATAAACCGAACCGTCCTAAACGGCGTATAGTAAGAGCCTAATAACTTATCTTCTAGCTTTTTCATAATAACGACCTATCTGTAACTGCTATACGATTTCTTTTCTTCAATAAAATACTGAGGCTTTCACCCAGCTTATGTTTACGCTTTTCATCTTTTTCAGCTTGGTACTTGCCCTCAAGTTGTAATCCCAAGTAATCTAAACGTCTTGTCTCATATCCCAAATGAAGACTTTCATAAAATTGTTGTATGAATTTATCATCCTGATATGTATCGCAAATCCGAATATAGTAATCTTTATCTCTACTAAAAACCCTTGCTATATTTCCATTATCTACGTTAAGCAGATCATTATATGGCGACTTAATTGTAATTCCACGTTTTCCACGATTGCACGATATACAAGACCATGCCAGATTATTCATTCTTCCAGCTTCTGCTCTTCCTTCCGTTGTGTCAGGAAAGGAAGCTGCATTTATAAAATGATCTATCTCAAAAGACTCTACAGGTAGAAGCCCCCACAAGGCACCGCAATAAGCACATTTATTGTTATAAATACGGGCAAATTTTTTGTGATATACACTGTCTCGATTATTTACTTTATTGTAAACAATTTTTGTCCTTGCAGACTCTGATTTAATTTCTTTTTCTAAAACCTGCTTCTGTTCCTCTACCTTATCCAATATAGGACAATATTCTGTATTTCTATAATCTTTATCTCTTGCCATATCATATACTCCTACTCTATGCTCTGGAAGGCAGCAATTAATGTATCAATATCTTCTTTACACAAATCATCATAATCATTTATCCCATTTAAAGAATCTACCGCCTTTTCAATCAGAAATTTTTCAATTTCTTTATTGTTCTCTAACTTTTTAGAAATATTTCGGAATGTAATCACTCTCTTTATACTCTCATCTATTTTACTTTTTAACACTCGATTATAGTATTCTTTAGATGTTTCTGAACTTCCACTCCTATACTTTGGGGTAATTTCAAAATCCTTATTTTCTCCATTCTGAGATATTACCAATACCTCTATAAAAGGGAATACTTTTCTCAATATCATTCTAAACTCTTCTCCTGAAAATTTCCCTTTGCATTTTATGCTATCGTTTTCAAACAACCTAGAATCAATTAGTATAACATTCGCTGATGTTACTTCTGGAGAATCTAACAAACTTTCATAACCTTTATCACCTTCAAATTCAATTTCCTGATATTTCACATCATAATTGTCACTTTGATAATCCTCTTCTAAATAAGCAGAAATTGCTTCATCTCGGTCATCATCAATATAAACAAGATTTATTTTCTCTTTTACGCTCATATCTTATCTCCTATCATAAATTCCATTTTGAATCCTTTGAATCCTTCAATTTTTTGTATTTCTCCACCTGTATTAGTAATTGTATTATTCACAATCCACATACCTATTCCATGTCCCTTTTTTCTTGACGTCTCATGCACTTCCAGTATACGCATTGGATCAAACTTATATTTTGACGGAAGTCCTTTGCCATTGTCTAAATATATCATATAGATATGTTTTCCTTTTTTTTCTGCATATATATGAATCCCTAGTATACTTTCAGTATCATTTTGTTGTATGCTATTCAATATTAAATTATCAAAAATTACTCTAAAAATATCTTTGGCACTTCTATACTCTAGCCCATCTTCTATATGCAAGAAAATATTAATCCATGAATAATCTTTTTCCCAAACAGATTTTATATCTCTAAATAGACCATATACATCAATATTCTCTGGCAAAAACTGTTCTTTTTCAGATTCTGATAGCATGACATCCATAAAAGTAATAATTTTTCTGTTTACCCTTCGATTTTTCTGCAAAAGTGCAGGAATATCCCTATGCATATATTTCCTATTTTCCTCATCATTCACCGTATCCCAAAGTTCATATCGTTTTAACGCTTTTATAATATACTCAACATTTTCATCAATGCTATTTCTATCATTACGCATTTCATGTGCAATAGAAGTCGCTTTTAATCCAGAAGTTGCAAGCATATTCAATAGACGAATGTCATATTTGTATCTTCTTTCTGTTTCATCCATCTGCTTTTTACTTTCTGTATTTTCTTTTTTCATTTGTTCTAATTCATATAAAAAGGCCTCTGTCTCCTCAGATGAAAGCTTTGTTAATTTTTCTGGATTCTTTATAACACGATCAATTACTTTAGATTTTCTTTCCTTCTTTGTTTCGTTAGTTTTAACAATACAACGAATTATACTTTGCCTATATCTCTCAAAACAATTTATCCCTGCTATAATAATTGCAATAAATAATTTGTAAATATCGTTTTCTACTAAGCCTTGGCGATTCATTAAATCACATAATCCATCATTTTCTTTTTTATCAATAATAACCTTACCTGATATTTGATTTTCGCGTACTCTCCAAGCTCCCGTAGGATGTGTAGCTGCTGCTGGAGATATTCTAGACCGTTTTCCAAATTCAAGCCAGTCCTTCTTCCCTTCATAGGATGATATACTAAATGCATTTCTATACAAAACAACTCCTGAATCATACCGTTCATCTAATACCGTATGCTTATAATAAAACTTCTCGGCATCGAGCGTCGATGTATTTTTCAATGAAAAATACAATTCTGCCGAAAAATTCCCTACACTTACTAACAACTCCTTCCAGTCTTCATTTGTAGCTTCCTCTGGTAAAACTTCTTTCATATTCTCAAGCTCTTCTGCAATATTTATTTCTATTCTCTGTGCTTTCAGACTAATTTCTGGACATAATTCTTGTGCACTCTCCTTAAATTCATCTGATTCTATATCACATATCAACTTCTGAGAATCCGCAAGATAATTTAGCTTTATTATACTAACACAGTTAACACCTAATTGTATTTTCCCAAAATATCTCGCCACATCCTTCCTTTCATCTTTATACTCAACCTGAATCTTCATTTTATCATCATTGTAGGTTCTAGACAAAAACTCACGTAAATTACTCACTCGCGATTCCGTCCAATTATCACGGAGAAACTCAATAACAATTTTAGTGCCTTTTTCCTTTTTCTCCAAATACATTTCCAAGGTATTTGTATTCCAGTCTGTTTTCCATAAAACTGCTTCTTGATCTTTCATCTTTGTAAAAACGCTTGCGACAGCACCCAAACGTGCTATTGCAAATCGTCCAACACCCTTTGAACCCGCCAACACCCTTGCAGTTTCACCTTTTCCAATAATATACTCTTTGTCACTTTTTCCAACGTGCATCCATGCTTTAAGTATTTTCTCTCGATTCATTCCAACACCATTATCTTCGATTATAATTTGTGTTTTAGAAATAATAATGGTGATATCTGGCGATTGAGCATCGTATGCATTTTTAACAAGCTCTAAGACTGCTGATTCTTCATTTGAAAAATTTTGCACGCCTAATACTTCTGCTATCGTACTATCTTCAATAACATATTCTAATTTTTCCATGAATTGCCCTCCAAATTGGTATTCAATTCTTTTAAATATTATACCCTTTATTCAAAGCTAATACAAGGCACTCTTGCAAATCAAGCGACTCCATTAAAACAATTTTTCCTCATTATATGTCTTTTATATTGATTCATACTTATACTTCCTCAAAATGCTTCAACGCATCCCTTATCGCTTGCGCTTTCTCTGCTGTAGGATGTTTCCTCGGCTGTTTCAATTCTTCTACCGCATTAGGGGCATCATACATCGGCAATCCTAACTCCCTTTTTACCTCTGCGATATATGCGGTATGTACTTTGAAGCCGTATTTCGCTTCTATGTACTCCTTAATCATCTTGTATGTTACCCGCTCTTTCGGCTTGTATGCTTCGGCTCTCTTGGCATATTATCAAGCGGCACTTTGCCCACATCCTCGCCAAACTCTACTTTTACATTAATCACACGCTCTATTACTTACGCGAAAGCATTACAACCGTCTCTACCCCCCTGGTCCAGGGAAACATATCCACACACTCCGCCCGCTCCGGTGCGTACCCCTGTTCCAGAAACATCTCCATATCCCTGGCAAGGCTGGTCGGCTTGCAGGAAATATACAGGATCTGTTCCACACCATATTCCAGAATCTTTTTCAGTGCCTTGGGATGCACTCCTTCTCTCGGGGGATCCAGCACAATAACATCCGGTTTTTCCTGAATCGCATCGATGACTTTCAGCACATCCCCGGCGATAAATTCACAGTTCTCCAGATGGTTCTGCGCCGCATTTTCTCTGGCCGCCTCTACGGCCTCTTCCACGATCTCCACCCCGATCACCTTCTTTGCCACCGGCGCCAGTACCTGGGCTATGGTGCCCGTGCCGCTATAAAGGTCAAAGACCACCTTTCCCTCCACATCCCCGATATACTCACGGGCTTTTTCATACAGCACTTCCGCACCGAGAGAATTGGTCTGAAAAAAAGAAAAAGGAGAGATTTTAAATTTAAGTCCCAGAATATCCTCATAAAAATAATCCCGCCCATAGAGGATTTCGGTGGAATCTGCCCGGACCACATCGGACAATCCATCATTTACCATATGGAGAATGCCGGCTATCTTTCCCTCATACTCTCCGGCCAGCAGCAGTTCACGGTACTCCGTAAGATCCATGGACAGCTGGGACGTCGTCACCAGACAGACAAGGATCTCCCCTGTCTTTGCCGCTCCCCGCACCAGCAGATGCCGTAGATATCCCTCGTGGGTGATCTTATGGAAAAAGGAAATGTCCTTGGAGGCAAAATAGTCTACCGTTGTAGATAATATTTTCCGGATATCCGAATTCACGATCTGGCAGTTTTTTACGGGGACGATATCATAGAAACTCCCCCGTTTATGTAATCCCAGTGTCAGATCCCCTCCCTTGCATTCATCGCCAAAGGAAAACTCCATTTTATTGCGGTACTCCCAGACTGCCGGGCTTGCCTCACAAGAGGTTAGGGGAATCTCTGGACAGATCTGGCCAAACAGAGCCCTGACCTGTTCCAGTTTCAGGTTCTTCTGCCCCTCATAACTGAGCATCTGATAAGAGCAGCCACCGCAAAGATCAAAATGGGGGCATGGAGGAACCTCTGTCTCCATCTCCGATTTCTCAAGTACTTCCTGAAGCCTTCCCTCTTTCCGGTTCTGGCGGTTTTTCGTCAGACAGAAGGAGATCTTCTGTCCCGGAAGGACATTTTTCACCTGAACCTTTTCCTCTCCCTCTTCTGTTTCCACTTTTACGATTCCTTTATTCGGAAATTTCAAAAAAGAAACTTCCCCCTCATATATCTCATTCTTTTTCATTTTTTCATAAACCTTTCATGATATTTACACCTGTTTCAACCTGGATTTTTCGGATAATTCTCTCCACACCACACAGACCATCGTCAGGAAACAGGCGAGACCTCCCACCGCATTGGAAACCGGCTCTGCCAGATAGACGCCATCCACTCCCAAGCCCCACAGCTTGGGCAGAAGAAGCGTCAATGGCACCACAATGATCACCTTGCGGAACAGGGAGAAAAAAACGGAATATTTGGATTTTCCCAAAGCCACAAAAGTAGACTGTCCAGCAAATTGAAATGCCATAAAGAAAAAGCCGAAAAAATACAATTTCAATGCTTCCTTACCCGGTGCTTCCATGGCAGGACTGTCGCTGAACATCCGGATAAATACCCCTGGCTCCACCATAACAAATATCCACACAGCCGTGGTATATAAAAAACCGATAAGAGAGGTGAACAAGATCGCCTGCTTCACCCTTTTATACTCTCCGGCGCCATAATTAAATCCAAGCACCGGCTGGGCTCCGCTGGTAATGCCCACAATAGCAATATTAGCGATCTCCCGCACCGAATTTAAAATAGTCATAACACCGATATATAAATCTCCGCCATAGGATTTCAGGGTTACATTGCAGATGATCTGTACGAAACTATTTGTCACCGCCATGATAAAGCCGGAGGTCCCAAGCCCCACTATCTTCCTGACCAGCGGAAACTCCAGGCGCATACCGGCGGGAACCAGCCGGAACAGCGTCCTCTTTCCTACAAAAAACCTCAGTACCAAAAGGGCAGAGACAAACTGTGAAATAACAGTAGCTGTTGCTGCCCCCCGTATTCCCATCCCAAAAACAAAAATAAACAGGGGATCCAGTGCTATGTTCAGGATGGCACCGCTCATCACCACCATCATCCCTGTCTTCGGAAACCCCTGGGCATTGATAAACTGATTCATTCCCGTTCCCACCATTAAAAAAACCGTACCCAGCAGATAGATCATGAGATATTCCCTGGCGTAAGGATATGTAGCCTCACTGGCGCCGAATAAATACAGGATCTCCTTTTGAAATAAATAGCCAATGCCCATTAGGATCACGGCCGTCAGAACCAATAAGAAAAAGGTATTATTTAAAATCCGGGAAGCCTTCTTTTCCTCCCCGGCGCCCCTGGCGATAGAGAATAGAGGCGCTCCTCCCATAGCAAACAGATTTGTAAAGGCAGCTATGATCGATATGATAGGAAATATCAGACCGATGCCCGTCAGAGCTTGTCCATGGGTTCCTGGAAGGTGGCCGATATAGATGCGGTCCACTACATTATAAAGCAGCTGGATCAGCTGCGCGATCGTAAGGGGAACTGCCTGCATCAAAATATGACGGCAGACATTTCCCTTAGAAAAATCATTTTTCACATATATCCCGGCTTTCTAACTTGATTTGGGGGCCTGCGGCGGCATGTTTGAAAATGTGTCTGCCCCCTGTGATCCACGGATTGCGCTGCCGAACAGAATTGCCGCCGTAAAACTGCTGCTACAGGTTAGAACCATTCCATCCCCAGTTGGGGATCTCCTGATATTTTACATAGATCCGGTTTTTCGGTATCGACAGTTCACTCTCAAAGATATCACAGATCACTCCGGTCAGTGCATTGAAAGCAGAGGAAGAAGCCTTTCCATAAATGCTCACCTCAATAAAAGCACTCTCCTCTGATCTGTTTCCCTGAAAATACAGGTCATAACTATCTTCAAAGCCCACCATCAGCCAGCTTTCCGACTTTCCAATGGTGGAGGCCACCGCCTCGCCCAGCCTGGATTTGATAGCCTCCTTTTTCTCTTCTGTCATCTTAACAGTAACCTTAGAATTAATAAATGGCATAATAGATCTCCTTCCTTTTATACATCATATTATAGACAATATTCATGGTAAACGCAACCATTTCTCAAGTTTTCAAATACAATGAAAGATCAGCAAAAAACAAATACTACAAAGATAATTGCTTTTTTTCTCAGAATACGTTATACTGTTCTATACGACTATTGCGTACACAGAAGCAAAAACTGTGAGAAATGGAGTTGTCATGAAAAAGAGCAACGAAGAAAGTATTATGGATATCATCAAAAAACTTAGGGAGATTGATTATATCTCTCCATCGGATATCCCAAACATTGATCTTTATATGGATCAGGTCACGACTTTTATGGACGCCCATCTGGAAGCCTGTAAAAGAACAGACGAGGACAAGATCCTTACCAAGACCATGATCAACAATTACACAAAAAACAATCTTCTTCCGCCGCCGGACAAGAAAAAATACTCCAAAGAACATATGTATCTGCTGATCTTTCTCTACTACTTTAAAAATGTTCTTTCCATCAGCGACATCCAGAAAATATTTGCCCCTTTAACACGTATGTTTTTTAATCATGCCTCAAAGGATATTTCTCTGGAAAAAATATATGAAGAAATTTTCAAAATGGAAAAGGAACAGACCAACAATCTGACCAAAGATGTGGTGCGCCGATTTAAGAGCTCACAGGAAATCTTCTCCGATGCCACCGACGAAGCGGAATCGGACTATCTGTCCCGTTTTGCTTATATCTGCATGCTGAGCTTTGACGTCTATATGAAAAAACAGATCATTGAACGCATCATAGATGAGACACTGCATTAAAAAGCCGCCTTAGAAAAAAGCTATGCCAGCAGCCCTTTTAATTTTTCCACGGATGTATTAGCAATCAGCTCTACAGGGAAATCCACCTCCAAAAGCAGCGCATCCGCATATTCAAAATTCATTATATCTTCTTCTGTATGCGCATCGCTTCCAACCACCACCGGAACTTCATATTTTTTACATAGTTTCAGGATCTTTAGGTCTGCTTCCCTGGCATTTTTGCGGAAACTTGTGGGGGCCAGGGAGGAATTATTCAATTCTATCAGCTTTCCATATTTTTTTGCTTCCTGGACCAATATTTCCTGATCAAATGCATACCGGATATCGTCCGGATGCCCGATGATATCTACATGGGGATTCCGTATGGCGCCAAGATATGCCCTGGTATTCTCCTCCAGATTGCCAGGCTCGAGGCAGCGCACATGCAGACTTGCGATCACTACATCCATCTCTGCCAGAACCCGGTCCGGCAGATCCAGCTTTCCGTCGTAATCCACCACGTTCACCTCTGTCCCCAGCAACAGGGGAAGCCCATATTTTTCCCGTCTTGCTACCTTCAGATTCAGAAAATACAGCAGCCCCATTGTTCCTGGCATAGAAGGGGCATGGTCTGTTATGCCCAAAAGCTGCAGTCCTTTTTCCTTCGCAGCCAGCGCCATCTCATTCATCGTATTGTAAGCATGCCCGCTGGCATAGGTATGGGTATGCAGATCCAGTACATAGATATCTCTCATGATTTTCTCCTTTTTTTCGCACAAAAGAACTATAGTTTTTACAATGTTTATGGCAAACAGCAGGCGGCACAAACATTTTCATAAAAAACGCTGCTTTTGCGTTCTTCCGGTATGGATAGAGCAAGGTGCCGCAAGTGGCGCCTTGCGAGAAACTACGTGATGAGGTTTTGATGCCTCCAACGGAGGCATTCGGATCCGTAGTTTCATTCACATTTCACAATACCATTTTCCCCAAAAAATTTCAATAGTTATTGTCTTTTGTCCCTGACTATGTTATAATGAACGTATGTTTGTACATTATGAAGGAGGATATGATATGTCGGCTATTTTAGACCATTTAAATGATAAACAGGAGGAAGCTGTTCTTCACTTTGAGGGTCCTCTTCTGATCCTGGCAGGCGCTGGTTCTGGCAAAACCCGGGTCCTTACCCACCGCATTGCCTACCTGATCGAAGAACATCAGGTGAATCCATGGCAGATTCTGGCACTGACCTTTACCAATAAAGCAGCCAGCGAGATGCGGGAGCGGGTAGACCAAATCGTCTCTTACGGCGCCGAAAGTATCTGGGTCAGTACTTTTCACTCCACCTGTGTACGAATCCTGCGCCGATACATAGACCTCATCGGGTACAGCCGCAGTTTTACAATTTATGATACCGACGACCAGAAAAGCCTGATGAAGGATATCTGCAAACACCTGAACATAGACACAAAAAAGTATAAAGAAAAGACCTTTCTGAATGCGATCTCCAACGCAAAAAATGAGCTCAAAACGCCGGAACAGTTCGCCGAAGAAACAGAGAAAGAATATAACCGCAGGATCTTTGGCAGGGTGTATAAAGAATACCAGAAACGTCTCAAACAGAACAATGCCCTGGATTTTGACGACCTGATCATGAAGACCGTGGAGCTTTTCAAAGACCAGCCGCAGGTACTGGAACACTACCAGAACCGTTTCCGCTTTATTCTGGTGGACGAGTACCAGGATACCAACACGGCACAGTTCATGCTTCTCAGTCTTCTTGCCTCCCGCTACCGGAATCTCTGTGTGGTGGGGGACGATGACCAGTCCATCTACAAATTCCGGGGAGCCAATATTTATAATATATTAAATTTTGAAGAAATATTTCCGGAAGCAAAGACCATCCGCCTGGAGCAGAATTACCGCTCTACAAAGCGGATCCTGGAAGCTGCCAACGAGGTGATCCGCCACAACACCGCCAGAAAAGAAAAAGCTCTGTGGACCAAGGCAGAAGAAGGCGATCCGATCCGCTATGTACAGTATTTGAATGAATATGAGGAAGCGGCTGGCATCGCCGGGGACATCCATAACGACATCCGGGAAAATGGCAGCAGCTATTCGGATTTCGCTGTACTCTACCGCACCAATGCCCAGTCCCGGGTTTTTGAGGAAAAACTGGTACAGGAAAATATACCTTACCGCATTGTAGGTGCCATCAACTTCTATTCCCGAAAAGAGATCAAAGATCTTCTCTGCTATCTGAAGACTATCCATAATCCAGAGGATGATATCGCCGTCCGGAGGATCATAAATGTTCCCCGCAGGGGCATCGGCGCCACAACGATCCAGCGGGTGACGGACTACAGCCTGGACCGGGGTATCAGCTTTTTTGCCGCCCTGCGGGAAGCCGATTATATCGACGGGTGCAGCCGCGCTGCTTCCCGGATCCATGATTTTGTCAGCTTTATCGATCTGCTGAAAAGCCGTCAGGATGAACCAGATTTTACCCTTCGGGGACTGATGGATGAGATCCTTGAATGCACGGGCTATGTCAAAGATCTGGAGGCAGAAGATTCTGTGGAGGCAAACGCCCGCCTGGAAAATATCGACTCCCTCATCAATAAGATCATCCAGTATGAAACAGATGCTGCCAGCGATCCCGCCGGTGAACCAGCCACCCTGGGTGGTCTTTTGGAAAACATCGCCCTGGTTGCCGATATCGACACCGTGGATCCCGACACAGAACAGGTTCTGTTGATGACGCTGCACAGCGCCAAGGGACTGGAGTTTCCCAAGGTATACATATGCGGCATGGAAGAAAACATTTTTCCTGGTTCCGTCGCTGTGTACGACCCTTCCGATGATGAGATGGAAGAAGAACGCCGCCTGTGCTATGTGGGGATTACCCGGGCAAAAAAACAGCTGACACTGACCTGTGCCAGACAGCGTATGCGAAACGGAGAACCGAATTTTAATTTTCCATCCCGCTTTATCAGTGAGATCCCACGTTATCTCATACAGCAGACCGAGAGTGAAAAACCACGTCCGTCTTCCTCTGCATACGACAAGGCGGCGGGACTGGATGACATCTTCTCACCGGCCAAAAAGTACAACAAACACTCAAAAAATCCTTTTGCAGACAACCCCTATATAAAAAAGGGTGCTTCCTCTCTTTCTGCCCCCGCCAGCAAACCTGAATACAATGAGGGGGATACCGTCTATCACATCAAATTCGGTACGGGGACGGTGCTGTCTTTAACAAAGTTAAGTACGGATTATGAGGTGGTGGTGGAGTTTAAAGATTTTGGACAGAGAAAGCTTCGCAGCTCCTTTGCAAAACTTTCCAAAATTTAAAAAATTAGCTAGTATATTTTACATAGATATGTTATACTATTAATAGATATTGAACATGAAGGAAAGGATGGTAATGATATATGTGCGGAAAGATTGATGATCTTGTAAACAGCGCTAAGATCAACCAGCTGTTGAACAAGAAAAATGCGGATGAGGAAAGAAAAAATTGCCTTTTATGGGTTCTTGCGATCATTGGTGTCGTTGCTTCTGTGGCAGCGATCGCTTATGCGGTATACCGTCATGTAACTCCCCGTTATCTGGATGATTTTGACGGTGATTTTGATTATGATGAATTTGACGATGACTTTGATGACGACGACGAAGATGTCGATGTTTATGTAAAGCCATCTGAAAGCAAATAATGAATAGTTTATAAGAAGTTTTTGTTTTCCTCTTTTTCTACGAAACCGGCAGTAAATGGATTTTCCACTTACTGCCGGTTTTATATATCTATTTCAATTCCTTTGGTTCATTGGACAATGTCACTGCCAGAGCCCCAGGCCCGATATGACAGGAGACACTGAGAGACAGCGGATCGATATGGATATCATGTCCTGGGAAAAGCAGATTCAATTCCTCCCGGAATTTCTCCGCCTCTTCCCGGTTCTGGGTATGGGCGATATCAATATACATCTTTCCCGAATCTGCAAAACGATTCTCCAGATCCGAAGTGATAGCCTTGACCATGGTCTGCTTTGCCTGTTTCAGCGTCTTAACTTTCGCATAGGAATCCAGCTTGTCTCCCTGGATCTGCAATACAGGCTTGATTCGCAGCACCGTTCCAATAGCCGCCACAGCCGGTGTCAGCCTGCCCCCCTTTTTCAGATATTTCAGTGTATCAACCATAATATAAATACTGCTCTCAAGCTTATCTCTGGTCAAAATATCAAAGATATCCTTCCCTGAGAATCCTTTATCTGCCAGTTCCTTTGCCTGGAGCACCGACCTTCTCTGAGTCACAGAGATCCTCTGGTTGTCCACCACATAGACCCTGCCCTCAAACTCTTCTTCCTGAGCCAGCATCATTGCCGTGGCACAGGAGCTGCTGATGCCGCTGGACATAGGAATATGTACGATCTCGTCGTACTCTTTCAGTCCCTGGGCCCACATCTCCATAATGGCCTCCGGTGACGGCTGGGATGTAGATACCTCTGCCGTGTCATCCGCAAGCGCCCGGTAAAAATCCTCCTGGGTCATCGTAATATCTTCGAGATACTGGGTCTCATTGATAAAAAACGGCATCGGCACCACCTCAATGCCCATTTCCTCTCCCTGCCGCTGCGTGATGCCGCTGTTGCTGTCTGTAATGATCTTTACCCTGCTCATAACCTGCTCTCCTTTTCCTGTTCAATCAAATGATATTTTATTTTAACCCTCGTCAGCCTGCTCAACACCGGTTTGTGAAGCAGTACAAGGAATATAACCGTAGATATGCCGAACATAAGATTCATCGGCAAGCCTGTCCCGTATACCCACAGGATGGAATTCCATGTATTTTCTCCCATGGAATAAAAAAGTGTGTTGATATCCACAATACCTCCATAAACCACAACAACGGATATCAACCCATAGATTGAGATTGAAAACCGGTTCACCGGTACCTTTCGGAACAGGAGGCCGGCAAAAAAGCCCACCAGGCCCAATGCAAACATCTGAAAGGGCGTCCAGGATCCCTGTCCAAAATAAAAATTCGACACAAAAGCACTGACAGCTCCTGTGATAAACCCAGACTCTGCCCCCAGTGAGATTCCTGTGATAATGACCACCGCCGCCAGCGGCTTTATCTGGGGAAGAATAAAAAAAGAAACCCTCGAAACTACCCCGATGGCACACATCACAGCAATGATCGTCAGCTCAGCCACAGAAGGTCTTCGGTTCTCAAACCCAAGAACGAACAATATCACTCCTGCTAACATGATTGCCATACTGATATAATAATATTCCCTGCCCCTTAGTACCAAAAGACTATAGACAAGAAGTGCGATGCAGAAGATCAGCACCAGCACATATCCCCACACTCTTTTATTCTTCATAAAATAAACCTTTCTGACACGATCTGCGGATACCTGTCTCCCACGATCCGCTGGACTGCTGTCGTATAAAAAAGCCCTCCCCGGAAAAAATCCTGTGTCTTCATCGGCGGTGTGATCTCCCCGTCAAAACTCATCGACATATATTCACAGGTATTTGCGGCAAATTCTACATCATGGGATACCACGATCACGGTCTTTCCTGTCTCCGCCAACTCTGCCAGCCAGGCGCCAAACTGCTTCTTCCAAAATGGATCCAGTCCCTTCGTCGGCTCGTCAAACAAATAAATGTCCCCATCCTGTTCATACAGGTACGCCATGGCAGTCCGCTGCATCTGTCCACCACTCACATCATAGGGATGCCTGTCAAAGATTGGCTGCAGTCCAAATTTTTCCACTGCCGATCCTGTTTTTATTATATCACAGATCCGGTCCCCGATAAACATGTATTTCGGTTCCTGGGGCAGATAGGAAATCCTGCCTTGAACCTTCATTTTTCCGTGATAACATTTTTCCGCTCCCGCAAGAACTTTTAAAAAAGTAGATTTTCCGGTGCCATTCCCGCCGGCGATGCCATAAATCCTGCCAGGTACTGCCTCAAAACAAACCTCTCTCAGCACATCTTTTCCCTTCTTCTCATAGCGGAAAAACAAATTGTGGCACTCAATAGACAAACCTCTCTCCCTATCCTCCTGAGATGGTTCCAGATCTACGGCCAGACACTGAATATCGTTGCCATAAAACCAGTTCCGGCATTCTTTCACACTGGAAGGACAGGCATTTCTTTCCTCAGAAAATCGATGATAAAACCGGACAAAAGAGGGCATATAATCCATAAACTCCCCGGATAATTCAGAATGGCATATTTTTTCATATACCTGATGCAACTGTCCCCAGGCAGCGATCTGCCCCTTGTGGAGCACCATCATTTTATCACAGAGCGCCAGCACTTCTTCCAGCCGCTGTTCCACGAGAATGACTGTGATTCCCAACTGGGAATTCAGCCGCCGCAAAATATCCAGAAACGCAGATGCCGCCATAGGATCCAATTGAGCGGTGGGCTCGTCCAGCAGGATCACCTCTGGATCTGTGACCAATACTGAGGCAAGATTCAAAAGCTGTTTTTCCCCACCCGACAGAGAACAGGTATCCCTCTCCATCCAGTCCTCCATACCAA
Organism: uncultured Eubacterium sp.; assembly: GCA_910585745.1. Taxonomy (GTDB): domain Bacteria; phylum Bacillota; class Clostridia; order Lachnospirales; family Lachnospiraceae; genus Eubacterium_F. The sequence goes on from CAJUFM010000006.1 coordinate 18,045, forward strand.
AATACGTGGCGGTACCGGCGATGGCATGCCGCATCTTCTCCGTGGGAATTCCCATATTTTCCATCCCAAAAGCCAGCTCATGCCGTACCTTATCCGTCACAATCTGATTGGATGGATTCTGGGATACAAAACCGAACTCCTGGTGCGCTTCCTTGATGCAGCGCAGGAGCGTCGTCTTGCCAGATCCAGAAGCCCCGCAGACCACCACAAACTCTCCCCTCACCACATCAAAAGATAGGTTATTCAACACGGCTTCTGTACTTCCGCCGTAGGTATAGCTTATATCTTTGAAACAATATGTTTCCATCTGAGTTCCTCCCTTATATTTATCCCCAGAGGAATAAAAAACAATAGAATAAATAAAAGGTACGCTGCCATGCCCATTCCATCTTGGCTGTATTCTATGTATGGAAAGGCAAGGAATCCAGTCTGGGAGCAGGCATACATCCCCATACCTATCGAAGCAGCAAGAAACAGACATACCATCAATACCATATCTCTACTCTGAAACCTGCGGGTATAAATGCTGGTCCGCCTTTTTCCTTCCAGTCGATTTCCGTACCCACGGTCTCTCATGGCAGTGCCCATTTCCAAAGAATCTTCCAGGGCAAGCCCCACCAGTGTCGTTAAAATTCCCTTCTGCAGTTTATGATTTTCCCGGATCTTTTTATAATCCCGCCGGATTTTAGGGATCAGCCGCAGTGCCATGGAAAATAAAAGGCTGGCGTGGGGCAGCTGGTTTCCGAAAAGACACAGGATCTTCTCCGAAGTCATGATCTGGCTGCAGCACCCGAACATCAGAAGAGAGGCTGCCAACAGAGTTCCTGTCATACAACCGTAGAATAAACACTCTGCTGTTACCGGAAGATCTCCAATCCAGCACAGTACTGTGACTCCCCGGTGATTGACCAGGGCATTGATGCCACCGCAGGCCACGACCATTCCCAGACATTTTCCTACAAAACTTATTCCCTCAGACACACCTTTCACATACAGATAAAGGGCACTCTGGCTGATAAGGGAAACCCCCAGGAGCACCGGATCAAATACAAAAATTGTTATGATCGTCACCGCTGCAAAATACACGAAGATCACCGCAGGATGATATTTGCTGAAACCATTCACAGGCACCCCTCCTTCCTGGCTCGGTAGCGCAAAATTGAACCTTGTTTCCTCCTGTGCCAGCCACAAAATCTCCTCTTAATATTCACAGGTGTAGTTGAAAACTACCTGGTCCCCTTTTTTCAATCCGTATTTATTACTGCCACATCCCGGATCTTTTCCATTGACGGAATACATCCACCCGCTCTCATCCCCGCAGTCAAACTCATACAGATTATGTATCCCCTTGATATAATAGGAGGAATATAACGGCGTAAAAACATAATCCAAATGAATCTCCTTCTCTTTGCAAACCCGTTTCAGCAGATCAAAGACCGTCTCTCCTTCTTCAAAAACAAAATTCCCTTTTAAAATAATTCCATCTTTCGGAATTACTTTTTTGGCACTTTCACTCAGCTTGTCCATATAGGAAAATACATCCTGACAGGTGATGGTAAGACTGCATTCATCCTTCTGTATCGGTGTACTCGTCACAGCCGGGGATGAAGAAGGTGCTGTTGTAACGGCCTGGGTACTTTTTTTCGGGTTCTTTGTGCTCTGTGGTTTTGGCTGGGAGCCGATGTTTTTTTTGGGAGATTTGGTCTTAGCCGATGACGTATCCGCTGTCTTCTTGTCTGTTTTCTTGTCTGTCTTTTTGTCTACTTTATTATCTGCTTTCCTGTCTGCTGACTTATATGATTTCTTATGGTCGTTATTCCTCTTGGCAGACGCCTTAGTGGGGGTATTTTCTTTTTTACGGAGGGCGGCATAACTCACCGCTGCTTCTCTGGGACCACTGGAAGATATGGCTGCTTTAGTGCCTTCCTTTTGAACCGCAGAAACTGTTTCCTGCTGGGGAAGCATTTCATTTTCCACTACACTAGTAGAAACATTATCACTTCTCCCGATTCCTTTTATGATCAGCACTGTACACAGAACAGCAATAAAAAGCAAGCAGCCTAAAATGATTTTTTTATTTCCCTTCATCTTTGTCTCATCCCCTTTTGCTGTCCAGGTATTTTGAATTCGGCAGAACTTATTTTATCATATTTTTTTCTTTTCTGCCAATAAATTTTTGTGTACGTCGAATTGCCAGTAATATGTTTTTGCTTGAAATCTTCTATTTTGAAATTTTATTTCCCCAATTCCCTTTCATTTTCCCAAAATATATGCTACAATCATAAAGATTTATTTAATATAAGTAGCTGTATAGGTTTCTGGTGACGCGCTGATGTCACATTGGCATGCACAGGCATGCAGCCTGACGGTGCCAAGTCCAACCTGATTCGATTTGGTATCGTCAGGCTAAACAGAATTAATAGGGAAGCCGGTTCGAGTCCGGCACAGCCCCCGCTGCCGTATTTGAGGATGCCGATAACAGGACCGGAATACTATTCCTGTACCCCGGTCAGCCACTGGAACAGCCCATCGGGCTAATTATCTGGGAAGGCGTTATCTGCAGTTGATACATAAGTCGGAAGACCTGCCATACAGTACGAAATATTACCTTTCGGAGGGAGAGGGAATGTTTTGACAGCTTATGAACTAGTCCAATGACGTGATCACGATTGGTCTGTTTTTGTTGTACAAGTTATGTCATAACTACCCTTTATACTCTTTTCCAGGTATAAAGGGATTTTTTGTTCTACTATATTAAATTAAGATCATATAGAAATCAACGATGACTACACAACAAGCGCAGTATGCGCAGAAATGAGGAAGCTTATGAAAACAAAAAAACGATTTTTAGCCCTGCTTCTCTCTGTTGCCATGATCTTTTCTGTTTCTGTGGCAGACAGGGAAATTTCGGCAGAGACAAAGGCAGACAATGACACGGTCACGGTTACATTACGGGTTGAAGATTCCAGCAAAACTCTGGTTCCCCCCACCAGTATCACACTGGACAAAGATACTGTAGCCAGGATCAACAACACCTTTAATGCCTCTGTGGAGACTCCAGTGCTTGAGACTGCTCATGTGACTGCTGCCCATGCCCTGGCAAAATACATATCGGACCAATCCAAAACACCGGCTTCTGACCTGACCTTTGCTTATGGCAATCCTGCCACTATACCAGGGCAGGACACACTGGACAGCTCCTACTTCTGGTCCTTCCGGGTGAACAATACTTCTCTGGTCATGGAAGATGGTTTTACCCAGTACAACTTTACCAGCTGCCCGGTTCAGGATGGAGACAGTATCGTCGTATTCCGACAGTATTATAACTCTACTACCAGCGAGTCCAGCTCCTATTCTTATTTTGATAAGGAATCCTATGAAACGAAAGTGAATGAAAAAGTTTCTGTCACACTAAAGAAGGAAAGCTTTGATGAAAACTGGAACACAATAACAGTCCCGATGGCAGATCAAAATATCATTATCGCCATGGTAAATACAGCTGGTTCCGGTCCGGTACCTGCCATCGCACAGTTGGCCACCACGGACAAAAACGGCATAGCAGATCTCTCCTTTAACAAAGCGGGTACCTATGCCCTGTATTCCAGCAGTATGAATGCAGACGGCACCCCGGTAACTTCCCGTGCTTACGCGAAGATCACCGTAAAAGAAACACAGCCTCCTGCCACTGCCACCCCGGCTCCGCCAGTGCCCGTTGTCACTCCGCCGCCAACAATACCACAGCATCACAGCTGTGTAATTAAAAGCCCCCTTGTACCTCAAAAAATAAAAGCCAAAGTAAAAAAGAAAAAAGCCGCCATATCCTGGAAACGCGCGGTCCTGGCAGATGGATATGAAGTATTCTATTCTAAGAAAAACAAAAAAAACTTCAAAAAACTTTCCGATACAAAAAAGACAAAAATAACAAAGAAGTTAAAAAAAGGAAAGTATTTTGTAAAATGCCGCAGCTATAAAATGTCCGGCAAAGAAAAAATTTACAGTAAATACAGTAAGATTATTTCTTTTAAAGTAAAATGATGAAATTTCTTGATAAATAGGGCGCATCGGGCGCCCTATTTGTGAAAGATCTAAACGAAAAGACAAAGGAGACCAACCATGAAACGAATCGTTTGCCTTCTACTGATCGTCACTCTCTTTCTGATCCCCTGTTCCAGCGCTTCTGCCTGGACATGTTTCCGAAACGAAGAAGGGCGGTCCGGAGCCAATACCATCCAAGCTGCCACGCCGATTGACACGAATACCACCGGGCCGAGATGGAAAAAAAGATTTTCAAAGAGTATGGGACCTGTCATGAATTCGACTCCTGTCATAACAGAAAAAAACATCTACATTGTAAGTAAAAATGTTCTGTATAAGACAGACAAAGAGGGGACGGTCCTCTCGACACTACAACTCTGTGCCTCCATGAATTCCATGTGCCATATGGCTTCCGACAGAAAAAATCTATATATTCCCCTGGGAGGGGGACTCCTGCAGTGTGTCGATATGAACACCATGACCTCTGTCTGGACCAGCGAATCCTTCGGCGGCCAGTCCCTGACCACCGTATACATTCATAATGGTCTGGTCTACGCAGGCACTACCAACGGAGACGGAACTGAGGGCTACTATTACTGTGTCGGGGCTGAGGATGGAAAAACCCGGTGGAGCTATCAAAATGAGACATACCCCTGCGGTTACTACTGGAGCGGCGCCGTCTCAGCTACATTACCCGCCGGAGAATGCCTTTTATTTGGCGGGGACAATGGCATCCTGGTCTCCCACAGCCTGGCCAGTGACCAGGTATATGACACACTGGACCTTAGTTCCATCACTGGCTCTAAAGGGAAGATCCGTGCCGGGATCACATATGACGCCGCATCCGACGCCTTCTATACCACCTCCAATAATGGATATCTGTACCAGATCCGCATGGGTGAAAAGGGGAACTTTGACATGGTAAACTTTGTCTTTCTTGGAGACTCCATCGGTAAGACAGTCAACTGCACCAGCACTCCCACGATTTACAACGGCAGGATCTATGTCTGCAGTTATTATGACAATGCTGGCCGCATCAGTGTCATCGATGCTGACACCATGCACACCATCTATGCTGCCACCACTGGTACAGCGGATATTAAATCCTCCCCTCTCGTATCCACTGGCTATGCTACGGAGGAAAACCATCACCGGGTCTATGTATATTTTACTCAGAATACCGTACCAGGGGGAATATATTATATTGAAGACAGCTCAGTTACTGAGTCAGCAGATATAAAAACCTTGTATGAGCCAAAAAACAATCCTCAGTTCTGTCTGCACAGCCTGGCGGCAGACGCAGAAGGAACCCTGTATTATTCCAACGATTCCGGTACCTTTTTTGCGGTTCACGAGGGCTTTGCCTCTGGCGATATCCTGCCACCGCCTTCTCCCACCACCCCTGCTGACCTGCCGGCTGATTCCACAGTGTCCCCCGTTACTCCGGCCGATCCCACAGGAAAACCAGGAACCTCCACCGTTTTTTCCCCGTCTCTGACGCCGGACCCCCAGCAGACGCCTCCTGGTACCACACCAAAGAAAAAAATTCGTCCTGGCAAACCATCCAGAATAAGAATAATAAAGAAAAAAAAGCACCGGGGAAAATATAAGGTTACTCTTTCCTGGAAAAAGGGAAACCACTCAAAAAAGACACAGATCAAAATAAAAGGCAAAAAACTGAAAACCGTCTCCGTCAGCAAATACACGCTGTCGCTCAAAAAGGGAGTCCACACCATCCTTCTATATGGTTATATCTCCCCCTCACAAAAGAGCTCTGCCGCCAGAATACGCTTCCGTGTATCCTGACGGCAGAGCCGGACATCATTCTTCTGTTTCCTCACTATCTGAGCCCTCTGAAGAATCCCCGGATCCCTCACTGGAGGTCTGGGGAGAGGAAATAGATACGCTGACTCCCTCTTCCTCCTGCATCTTCTCCAACAGGCTCTTGTGCTTTTTCGGTTTTACATTCTGTACAGCCATCATCTTCGCTTTCAAATAAAGATCACTGTTATAACGGAATAAAAAATTCTCATCCTTTGGCGGCACTTTCTCCCCCTTCATGATACGCCTCGCGATGGCAAGAGCGCGGGCAAGGGCGCCATAAGAATTCTTCTTTTTCTTCCTCGCTTTTTGGGTCTTCTGTGCCATCTTCTTCCTTTGCTCATTCATCTTCTGATAAGCCCTGGCAAGAGCCTTCCCTTCCTCTGACAGCTCTGTCACATCTGTATATTTTTTTGAATCTCCCTTTTTACCCTGGCTTCCCTGGATCGCTGGCTTCCTTTTCGTATTCCCATGCCTTTGGCTCTGATCATCCGCTTTCAGCATCCCAGGCTGCTCTTTGTATTCCGTCCGATCTGTAACATTCATCTTCTATCACATCCTTGTTCTGACACCAGGCATCCAAAACCATCCCTGGCATCAAAGTCTCAGGGCAATTCCATTTACCCTTGTAAATAATCTCAATATATATATCGGACGATAGAAAAAATTATTTAGCCTTAGGGGCTTTGCTGGCAAATTCTGTATTTACCAGTTCCTCATAAGAAACCCGTCTACTGAGTTCTCCACCGGATTCCAGAATATCCTGCAAAAGATCAAAACTCTCCTTTTCAAAAACAAGATCATCTTTCCAGGTTCCCTGGTCATAATATCTTTCTACTATTGTAGTTAATGTTTCCCGCTCCGTTTCTTTGAACTGGGGCTGGATCACTTCCGCGATCTCCTGCGGTGTGTGGCTTTTCACAAAATCCATCCCTTTCTGGAGAGCATTGGTAAATTTCTGGATGGTATCCCCATTTTTCTTAATATAACTTTCCTTGGCAGAATAAGCAGTATAGGGAACCATTCCGCTGTCCACTCCCAGAGAAGCTACCACAACACCCTTCTTTTCCTTTTCCAGAGAAGCTGCAAAGGGTTCAAACTCCACCGAGTAATCCCCCTGTCCCGAAGCAAATGCTTCTGCGGTAAGTCCAAAATCGATATTCTGTACCATCTTCAGATCTTTCTGGGGATCCATGTTATTCTTCTTTAGTATGTATTCAAATACCATCTGCGGCATACCGCCCTTCCTTCCTGCCAGTACTGTCTTACCTTTCAGTTTATCCCAGGTAAAATCCTCATCCGCTTTCTTTGCCACCAGAAAATTGCCTGCGCGCTGTGTCAGCTGGGCAAAGTTGACAATCTTTTCTCCCGATCCCTCATTAAACACATAGATCGATGCCTCTGATCCCATAAATCCAATGTCTGCCTCTCCTGACAACACTGCTGTCATCACATTATCGGCGCCGGAACCATTGACCAGTTTTACATCCAGCCCTTCCTCTTTAAAATAGCCTTTCTCAATAGCAACATACTGGGGAGCATAGAAAATGGAATGTGCCACTTCATTCAGTGTGATGGACGTCATCCCTTCCTCTTCATTTTTTGCGCAGCTGCACAGAGAAAGTACCATCAGAGAAAAAATCAGCGCCAGAACCACGATTTTTTTCATTCTCTTCCTCCTAGCCCGTTAAAGGGCTATTTGTTTCCTTTTTCTATGAATATATGACAAAAAATGAGTGTGGTGCAGGTCTTTTTGTGTTATGATAAAAACAAAGGAAAATTTAAGGGAGGAATTTAAATGAATGAAATAGAACAATTGAAGCAATGGATCGACGAAAGTGATAATATCGTATTTTTTGGAGGCGCCGGTGTCTCCACCGAGAGCCATATTCCCGATTTTCGCAGTGTAGACGGACTATATAATCAGCAGTATGATTTCCCGCCGGAGACCATTTTAAGCCATCGTTTTTTTATGCAGAATACGGAGGAATTTTATCGTTTTTACTGGGACAAAATGATATTTGAAGATGCGGAGCCAAATCCTGCCCACAGAGCGCTGGCAAACCTTGAAAAAATGGGCAAACTCAGAGCTGTCATCACCCAGAATATCGATGGTCTGCACCAGAAAGCGGGAAGCAGGGAAGTTCTGGAACTTCACGGCTCTGTCCTTCGCAATTATTGTATGTCCTGTAAAAAGTGTTATGGGCTGAAGGATATTCTCCCGCAAAAGGGAATCCCCAGGTGCAGCTGTGGCGGCACCATTAAGCCGGATGTGATACTCTATGAAGAAGGACTAGATTCTTATATTTTGGAAAAATCCATCTCATATATCAAAAATGCAGATGTTCTGATCATAGGAGGTACCTCTCTCGCCGTCTATCCCGCCGCCGGACTGATTGACTACTACCGGGGTGATAAGCTGGTTCTGATCAACAAATCCAAAACCAGCCGCAATGCCCACGCAAACTTAGAGATCAATGGGGCCATCGGTGAGACCCTCGGGTTTTATGCTTGAAAGAATAATTTATTTGTGATAGACTTACTCATGAAAGTTTGTTAGCAACTAGTACAATGGGATGCAGGACAAAGCAAAGATGCATACTGTTGACTTTGCAGAAATGAGGAAAATTATGCCGATCAAGATTCCCAACTCTCTGCCAGCCACAGAGATACTGGAAAAGGAAAATATATTTGTAATGACGGAACATCGTGCCATGCATCAGGATATCCGTCCTTTAAGTGTACTCATACTAAATCTGATGCCCACTAAGATCGTAACGGAAACCCAGTTGCTGCGTAAACTGTCAAACTCCCCGCTGCAGGTCGAAGTGGAATTTTTAAAGACCGCCAGTTATATTCCGCAGCACACAGATCCTACACATCTGGATACTTTTTATACTACCTTTGACGAAGTCATGGACCGTAAATTCGATGGTATGATCATCACCGGAGCGCCACTGGACTCTATTTCCTTTGAGGATGTAGGATATTGGAAGGAAGTGTGCCGGATCATGGAGTGGTGCAAAACCCATGTACATTCCACCCTTCATCTGTGCTGGGGAGCCTTTGCTGCTCTGTATTATTATTTTGGCATAAATAAAATAGACCTTCCCCAGAAATTGTCAGGCGTTTACGAGCACACCGTTGTAAAGAAAAATTCCCCCCTCTTCCGTGGCTTTGACGACATTTTCTACGCGCCCCAGTCCCGCGCCACCAGTGTGAAAACAGAAGATATCCAGGCAGTGGAAGGACTTGAACTGATGGCAGTCTCAGAAGAAGCCGGCGCCACTATCATAAAGACTACGGACAGCCGCCATTTCTTCATGACCTGTCACCCAGAATACGACGCCGATACCCTGGCCAGGGAATATGCAAGAGATGTGGAAAAAGGACTGAATCCCAACATTCCCTGTAACTATTTTCCCGGTGACGACCCTTCCCAGGCACCAGTGGTGCGCTGGCGCTCTACCGGACAGCTGATCTTTTCCAACTGGTTAAATTATTACGTATACCAAAGTACACCTTATAATATTACTGACGTATAGTCATAAACCCAGACATTACGCAGACTCCCGCTGCACCTGCCCGCACAACGGCTTCTGCATTTTCCTGACAGATGCCACCAATGCCATAGACAGGAATGTGTACAGCCCCGGACACCTGTTGGATAAAATCCAATCCCCGTCCTGGCATCCCTTTTTTGCAGTCAGTTTCAAACACATGCCCGGCGATCACATAATCCACCCCCAATTCCTTTGCCCTCCGCGCCTGTCCCACCGAGTGGACAGAGGATCCGATCCACTGAAAATAACTCTTTTCTTTGTCAGGCATAGTCTCAAGGATATCCAGGGGCAGATGAATATATCGGCAACCTAACCTCAAAGCACTCTCCCAGAAACTATGAAGGATGCATACCATATGTGCCTCCTGACAGATCCCCAGCACTTTTTCTGCCATATTCTCATATTCCCTCCAGGAAAGATCTTTTTCTCTCAAAAGAATGGCATCCGCTTCCCTATTCTGTACAATCTGCCGGATCCTTTCATAAAAATCTCCCTGACACAGTTTCCTATTGGTGACACACAAACACGAGATCCGGTCACCGCCGCCTGTTTTATACATAGATATAATCACTCATTACCGGCTGCAGTCTCTGATCCAGAATCGCCTGATACACCTCATCCACCGTCCTCGTGTCGTCAATCTCAAACTGTTCATCTCCTTTTTCCTCTCCCCCCCTGCCTCCAATCCCAACATTTACCCCGGCAGATATCTTCGTAGCAGCGATCTGGATCAAATGATCCCTTACCCTCCCACACTCTCTGGTGGAAACAGTTATATTGGAAAATGGCAGGAACAGCCGATAGGCACACACAACCTGAAGCAGCTGCGCCTCCTGAACATCCATGGGATTGATCTTGTCATTGTTGATGATCGGACGCAGTCTCGGACAGGAAAATGCAATCTCAGCATGGGGATATTTTCGCTGGATATACCAGGCATGCATACCCGTGGCAAAGGCATCCCGCCTGAAATCATCCAGTCCCAGCAGCGCTCCAAACCCCACGCCCCGTATTCCGCCCCTGACTGCCCTTTCCTGGGCATTCAGACGATAGGGAAAGATCCGTTTTCTTCCCGCCAGATGAAGTGTCTCATACTTATCAGGATGATAGGTCTCTTGAAATACTGTTACATAATCGGCGCCACACCCATGAAGATATTTATACTCCTCCGAATTTACCGGATATATTTCCAGGCCGATCACCTTAAAATATTTTCGGGCAATCTTACATGCCTCCCCGATATATCTGACATCCGACATCTTCGGGCTCTCTCCCGTCAGGATCAAAACCTCCTGAAGCCCTGTTTTTGCGATCTCCTGCATCTCCTTCTCAATCTCTCCCATGTTCAACCGGGCGCGCCTGATTTTATTGTGGCAGTTGAAACCGCAGTAAATGCAGTAGTTTTCACAATGATTAGCTATGTAGAGTGGGGTAAACATAGTGATGGAGTTTCCAAAATATTTTCTTGTCTCCACCTGAGCTGACTGGGCAATCTCCTCCAATAAAGGAAGTGCCGCTGGAGAAAGCAGCGCTGCAAAGTCTTCCGGTCCTTTCCGGTCACGGCTAAGGGCATTTTTAACATCCGCCGATGTGTAACACTCACAATCAAATGTTTCCGCCGATTTTATCACCAGCTTATCAGTCTCCGAATCCAAAACCTCCATATCCTCCAGATAGGTCATATGATCTGTCCTGTTTTCATTTAATTGTTCTTTAATGCCTTCGTTCCAAATACTTTCATTGATTCTCTCTGTCATTTTTCCTTTTCTCCATTTTATTTCCCATTCCGAAGTGTTTTATATAATGGGGCAAATCCGCGCCGTCAGGCTAGCTCGACGGCACCGTCGAGCTAACTCAATGATGGTACTTATTGCTTCCATCCTGGATATATCCCGTCAGCGGAGAAGAGGCACTTCCCCCCTTTTTCAGCACTCTTCCCATGCCGGCAAGATAAGCTGTCCGCCCCGCTTCGATCGCCTTACGAAATGCCTCTGCCATGGCAGGGATATCTCCTGCTGTGGCAATCCCCGTATTAGCCATCACAGCCGCCGCTCCCATTTCCATCGCTTCACAGGCCTGGGAGGGACATCCAATCCCCGCATCCACGATAATGGGAAGATCGATCTCATCGATCAATATCTGAATAAATTCTTTTGTACACAATCCCTTATTCGAGCCAATGGGCGCAGCCAGAGGCATTACCGAAACAGCTCCAGCATTGTACAGGTCTCTTGCTGTATTCAGATCCGGATACATATACGGCATCACTACAAAGCCTTCTTTGGCAAGGATCTCCGTGGCTTTCACAGTCTCCTGATTATCTGGCAGAAGATATCTGCTGTCCCTCATAATCTCAATTTTCACAAAATCCCCACAGCCTACCTCCCTGGACAGCCTAGCGATCCGGACAGCTTCATCCGCATTTCGGGCACCAGAAGTATTAGGAAGCAGTCTGACCCCCTCTGGTATATAATCCATAATATTTGCCGTCCCCCCAGCATTTGCTCGTCTCAGGGCAAGAGTGATGATCTGCGCCCCCGCCTGTTCAACAGCAGCCTGGATCAGATCCAGTGAATATTTTCCAGAACCAAGTATAAACCGGGAAGTAAATTTATGCCCTCCCAGAACCAGCATATCGTGATTCATCTTTATCCTCTCCTCATCTTTCTTTTCTTAACATCTTCCAAATTCATTGCAACATACATGTTTCAATGCCAAAAGATCAGCCCCCTCCTACAAAACTCACTACCTCAATTTTGTCTCCACTCGTCACACATTTTTCCTTGTAAATAGATTTGGAAATGATCTCGCCATTGATCTCTACCGCGATCTTACGAATATCATAGCCTTCCCGCTCCAGAAGTTCTGTTAAAAAGATATCAGAATACTGCTCTTTTTCTTTTCCATTTAATATGATCATGGTGTCCTCCTTCCTCCGCCTCGCACCAGTCACAGCGCTTCGCTTCTGTGACCGGTCGCGGCATTCGCCGCATACTCTGAAAAACATACCGGTCACATCGTGCAAGCACATGTGACCATATGTTTTCAGAGTGCGAGGCTCAAAGCTAACGCGCAAAAAGAGGATAGCACACGAAAGCTACACCCGTGGTGGTGTACCCCTTCATGAGATATCCTCAATCTTTTTATATCTTATCATATATATCTGATGTTGTCAAATCAACACAACCTATAAATCAAGCATATATTATATTTCAAGCGAGGCTGTTTTTTATATGCTTATATACCATACTCTTCCATCAGTAACCCCTGTAGAACCAGATCCTTTGCCGCCATTATGATTTCCTTCGTTCTTCCATCCTCCGCCAAACAAACATTTAGACGATTTATTCGTTCCGTTGTCTCCACTCGTCCTTCTTCGCGTCCTTCCTCTCTTCCTTCCGCTAGCAGCTCTTCTGCAAATTCACACATATACCTCACACCTTTCTCTTCTTCTTTCAAATATGCTACTCTTTTTCTTAAATTCTCAAACTTTACTGTATCTGGCGAAAAAACTGTTGTTGTGTTTTTTATATATTCCAACAGTGCAGTCTGCTCCACTGTTGACGCTGGAAACGTTAAATTGGCATAAATCTCATGTACCCCATTCGGTATCTCCCGGCTGGTTCCCTTTATTATACGAACTATTTCAGAAAAGCCCGTCTGCGTATGTAAAAAATCCTTTTCTGTAATAAATATGAGATACAGATCTGGCAGATCCGCGTAACTGGCGCCTGTTCCCAGCACCCGGCTGTCGATCCGGCTCTGGATAAATCGTGAACGTTTCAGATGATCCTCGTCCTCAGCTATCTGAAGTTCAATATTATACTGCCTTTTATAAGAGTCCTCCGCCCAGATATCAAGTATCGAGCTATGTCCATATAAGTTCCGGTAACTTCTCTGAGGTTCTGTGCGCATCACCCGCAGATCACAAATCCCCGTTAAAATCCGCAATACATCCTGTAGAGCCAGATAATCCTCAAACACTACGGAAAAAAACAAATCACTGGTCAGGTTCAGTCCCCGTATCTTCTTCCAGCGTTCCACATAATTCTTTATCCCCACCTGTTTTGTCAATAACGTTCCTCCCTTATCTAGGGCTTGTCTGAAAGGAGTTTACAGACACATCCTGGCAGGAGGCATAAACTATACTGGCAAAAATAAAATCCCCTATTACATAAAATTCTATCCCTGGCACTGCTTCCATCAATACCCCTGCCTGTTCAATTCTATTGGAATGATAAGCAAGAGTATTTCTGAAATCATAACCGAAGTGCAGAACTGCAAGTATGATAGAATTTCTTTTGCTTTTCTATGTTTAGTATAACAATCTTTACCAACTTTTACAAGTACTTTTCACCGTTTATCCAATTTTCTCTGGATTTTTTCCATCCCATCTACATAGATGAGTATTTCTGCCACAATGCTATACAATTCTGGAGGGATATATTCTCCGACATCCAGGATTGACAGACTTTTTGCCAGTTTTTCATCTTTATGGACTGGTACATCTGCTTTCTCTGCTTCGGTAATGATTCTGTCCGCGATATGCCCTCTTCCGGTGGCAATTACCTTAGGCGCCTGCTCACCTGGCTCGTATTCAAGGGCAACTGCCGTCTTTTTAGGATCAAATTCCGCCATTACTATATCACCTCATAAAATTTTTTATAAATGTCCTTCTATGAATTGGACATGGTCCATATTTCTTTAATGCTTCTATATGTGCAGCGGAACCGTAGCCTTTGTGTCCCTCAAATCCGTATTCCGGATACATTTCCGCAAACTCTGTCATCAATCGGTCCCTGGTTACCTTTGCCATAATGCTTGCCGCCGCGATCGATACACTTCTTCCGTCTCCTTTGATGATGCCCAGCTGCTTTATGGGGAGCTGGGGGATTGTCACCGCATCATTCAAAAGCAGGTCCGGCACTACCTGTAAATCCTGCACCGCATGAGTCATGGCTTCATATGTGGCCTGCAGGATATTGATCTGGTCAATTCTTTCTGGTGAGGCCATGCCTATTCCATAGGATACCGCTTTTTCCTTTATTTCATCAAATAATTCTTCTCTTCGTTTTGCACTGAGCTTTTTGGAGTCATTAAGATACAAGATCTTACAATCCCTGGGAAGCACGACAGCTCCCGCCACTACGGGACCAGCCAAAGGACCCCGGCCAGCCTCATCAATCCCACAGATACAGGAAAATTCCTTTCCATATTTTCCTTCAAATTCCTGCATCCCTTTCAGACGCCGACACTCATCTTCATAGGCTTTCTGTTTTTTCTGGTATGTCGTTATCAATTTTGCCACACCGGATCTCCCATCTTCCTTATATTGATCAAATAATGAATTCCATTCTCCCATTGCAGCATGTTCAAACTCATATTTTATATCGGCTATTTTCTTTGGCATAATAATCCTCCATTTTTTACAACCACAAGCGTCACGCTTTGCGTAAAAAGATACCTGCGCCCAAAACCAGACACAGGTATCTGAACTGTTCTTATGAAATAATTTTATTTGAGTGCAAATAGTCCCCTTTCTCCTATTGTAATCTCGGCAAACTGTTTCGATTTCTCGATCTGGTCGCTGTCATCCGGATTCAACGGATTCTGGTATGGGGTGTATCTAGATGACGTCTCTTTGGATGACCTCGCCACCCATTCGATACGTATCTTAGTATAACCATTCTGCCAGTCTGACCTCATAAATGGCAGCCGGAAACTCAATGTCTGTTTTTCCGGAACAGGATACCCTTTAATCTTTCCGAAAAGATTTTGTGGCTTATCAAAATCGATATCTTCCAATCCAAATGAATTGCCCTCTAAATTCTCTGGCGTCAACTTAATCGGAGCTTTTGATGAATCATTCTCATTGATAAATGTCACTGAAGTAATAACAGATGTCTCTTCATTATCTGAATTATTCAAACTACAGAAAAGCAACAGTTTTTTATCACTTTTATACTTTGCTGACTGACTATAATCAATGAGCACACAATCATTGGAAATCTTTTGGTAATATTTTCTGGTATCCTTGTTATTTATTACGGAAAATCCCATTGTAGGAGTTACAGGTGTTCCATTGTTTATGATCAAATGGACAAACCAGTTCATGATATCAGCCGTCTGAGACCCATTTTCAGGAAGGATAAAATTAAGATTTGCTGGGTCATGGTTTATCTCATCTCCCTTTCTTTTTGCGTCATGAATTACTACTACATTCTGAAAATCATTTTCCGGGTCAACGGTACCGGTAATACCACCCATGTCCTCTCCTTTATTTCCCTCCTTGTGGTATCCCTTACTGTATGCACCTGAACTAGTTTGTGACTGTGGTCCCAAAGAAGATTTCAGGAAACCATATTTAAGAAAATTCTCTATCTTTATTGCTGTATGCCCATTATTTTCATATAAGGATCCTTCCGGCGGTTCTGTCGCCACTTCCGGCAGGAAAGTAAGTATATTCCACAGATAATAGCATTTCTGTTTTTCCTTCTCGTCGGTATGCCCTGTATTCTGACATAACTTTCGCATATAGAATCCGGTATATTTAGCTGAATCCGGATCTCTGGCACTATCCTCTGCCAAAGGTACCTGCTTAATATTTCCATAAACATCATCCATAAATGTCTGAATATACTGGATCTGGTTGTTGGGCCTGGTCTTATCCGCCGATAAGTCAAACTGGGTGGTGATCAAATATAACTTTGTGAGATTGTTCAGGTTTCCCGGGCGCAGGTCGCATGGATATTTATCATCCATATACATATGAATATCTGCCGCACCGTCTCTCTTTACCCCGCCATTAAGCATAAAACCCGTCTGCCGGGAGTAAACCATCGGCAGTGAGGAATCCCCGCTGAGCCGCTTGATGATCTTCATGCAATCCACCCACTCCAGGTCATTCTCATAAAAAGAAGCAAGTTCTCCATTAAATGATTTCCAGCTATTTCTATCTCTTGACGGATCTGCAAAGTTGTAATATATATCCATAAGATTATCGATACCGTTTATTTGATTTTGTGATATTATATATTCTTCTGCTTTATAAGTAGAAACAGAAAACATATCCGCCCGCTCTACGATATCCAGTGTCTCAGGATTATCTCCCTGGTCCATCTGGTTGATCATGGACGGCGTCAATGCAATTACCTTGATATAAGTGTCATCATACTGCTCATCCGCCGTTCTGATAACTTTCCCATCACTATCCTTCTGATCCTCAAAATAAAACAGGGACCGTTTCAGGATATCATTGAACTTAAGACCAATCAGTTCAAAGCGGAAAATATATCCATCATATTTATACTTAAAGTTATAAACTGTACTGACCTTTAACTTCTGATCCGAATTTTGTATGGAAGTCGCTCCGGTTAATGTCGCCGGGAATCCGTCTCCCACCTTCAGATTATTAAATGCGTTCTGTACTTCCCAGCCCTGTTTCCCTTCGGGCCAGATCTCGTTGTATGTTATATCTGCTGGGATATCACTGAGTTTTTCGTAATACTTCCAACGGTTCTGGGATTTATCTTCCCAGGGCTGCACTTTTTTATTCGGAGCCTCGTAAGGACCAACAGAAAAATCACCTTTTCCATTGCCTACATACACAAAATACCCGATCATTTCAGATTTTTTCTCGTGTTTCCAACTGTCGGTGCGCTCGATCTCCTTATCTAAAACTTCATCCCCTTTTGTTGTCTTAGCGAAGAGCTCACTATGTGCTTTTGCAAACTCGGTTACGGTCATCTGGCCATTTTTCAGTTTTTCATAATCTGTCTCCACTTCCGGAGCATCGCTCTCAAACTTTACCGTGTACTCTTTATTGTCTTCTGGATCCTTTTCATAGCTCCACTTCCACTGCCTACTATTTTTAAAATATTTGAATGGAATCTCTTTCCCATCTTTATCTACAAACTCCTCCGGATATGCAGACTGGATCTCGGCAATCTCTTTTTTTTCCCCACCAGAGGTGAGAATCTCAGAGGCAAAACTTTCATCCTTTCTCATTTCCACTGTATAATAGGTCCCCAGATAAAACAGCGGCGCTTTCGTACGGTCATGCTGTCCATGCCCATGGGTTTTGGCAGCACCTATCACCGTACCATTGGGATTATAAATTTCAAATCCACCGTTATTATTTTCAAACCAGCTGCCCAGGTTTTTAATCCCGGTACCATCAAACAAGTTTCCACTGGCTCCATCACCAGGTTTCCAGCCGGCTCCGTACAGTTCGTCCTGAATGGAAAGATCTGGACCATTTTTAATTGACTGTTTTATTAACTTTATGTCATCCTTTTTTCTTAATGCCTCATAAGTAAACTCCAGAGGATCAAAAGGCAGTCCCTCTTCCTGGGAAGACACAAGGCCAGAATAGGTCTGCTGTGACAGCTCCGGTACGATCTCCAGGATGATAAAGGGATTATCCTTTGTTCCCTTTTGCGTAGAACCATTGGTCTCTGGAACCTCCGGCAGCCCTTTATAGCCGCGGATCATAACCTCTGTCTCTTCTTCTGACTCTACCACAACTTTTAAATAGCGGTACTCTTTCAGATCCATAGCTTCCTTTTTAACACCATCTACATAAAAACGCATACCGCCATTTTTATCCGGATTTTTTGTGGTAAAGCTGACGCTGGAATCTGCATTCCAGGTCGCATCCGTCCTACAGTCTTCGTTGTCTTTTGTCACGATGGACTCGTTGGCTGAAAACAGAGTAAGAACCCTTTTCTCCGAATCCTCTTTTCTGGTCTTTGTAAATTCGGCAGAATACACTTTCAGTCTCTTTCCACTATCTTTTGCCAGAATGGAAACAGAAGTATAACGATCACCAATACGCAGTTTATTTTCCAGATCAAACATGATGGTGCGCTTTCCTGAGAACTGCGAGCTCCCGGTATCCGCCTCTTTCTCCTGAAATCCCAGATATTCAATCATTTTCTCCCCTGAATCAGTCTGCACAAAATGAGTTGTCTTTTTCAGAGATTTATAAGAATTCTTAGCAGTTACCGTAAGATCCGGATTTGCCTCTGCCTCTGACTGCGCCAGCCCCGGATCATCAATATATTTCTGTGCAATATAAGGTTCATCTGCGACATATTTACCAAAAATGACGCCGTTTGATATTAAATAATACGCAGTAACGATCACACAGGTAAGCAGCACAGTAAAACCGCCATACATCATGCCCCGCCTCAAACGGCTCTTTTTATTATGTACATTTCTTTTTCCCTTCATAATCCATGCTCCTTTCTACTGATTTCTCAAATAAATCCTTTTTCCGCAGCTATATTCCGGTACTACACTATCATCAAATACCAGATTCACATCCAGAACATATTTTTTTGAGGCATCGTTCTGTAGAACCTTACAATCAAATTCTTTCACCTCGTCCGCCAGAAGATAATTTTTCAACAGATCCTCCTGACTGTTGATCGCAGTGATCTGCGACACGTCAACAATACTCGGCATAGCTGCAACAGGCGGTGCCGGCGTAGGTGTTGCCCCCGGGATAAGTGTGGGTGCAGGTCCCGGCGTCGGAGCCGGGGAAGATGCAGGGGAGCATTTCCCAAAATACACACTATAGTCTCCGCCAATGTTTGCTACTCCGTCATTGTTCTTAAACCAGTACACATAAGAATCCGAACGCATATCCTTTATATCTGCCAATGTCTTTTTTCCACTGTCTAAATCTTTAATCATCTGGCTGCCTTCTTTTTCGTCATAAAACAGAATAAGAATACGTTCCCGTTTGTCCCAGTAGACCCGCTCTGCCTCTAAACTATAGCTCTCAATATGATTCAATGCATCCTTGGCCTGATTTTGAATCTCCACTCTTGCGTTGGTATCCCGCATGCTTCTGGAAGAAAAGGCGATAAGTGCTGTAATTGCCCCAAAAACAACTGTAGAAATGACAACTGCCAACATTAATTCAACTAGGGAAAAACCTTTATTATTCAATTTCATCGTTCCTTTCCCTCCTTTGCTCTATTATCTTGATCAATCAATAAAATGTTTGCCTGTGCTGGTTACCAGCGTAATCTCATGGGCTGTACCACTATCGGAAGCACGGACGACCTTAATGGAACTGGTAGGGGTCGCCGTATTAGTAAAAGCCCCATCTTTCCTTCTTACACCGATAGATACACACTTGGCAGGAATCGTAGAAAGATCCTGATTGTCAAAATAAATCCTTAGTTTCTCATTTCCAACAATCTCCCCCTCCGAATAATTTGCAGCCGTGGGAGAAAAGGTTCCCGAATCATTAAACAATATATAATAATCGTTATCATAATAGTAAAGATGCATATATACAGATGATGTTTTGGACATATTCTGAGACTTAAGTTTTGTCAATCCCGTATCGATCTTAGCCGAGCACTTCGAGGCATTGGCAAGATCCAGAAAACCAAATCCAGATACCCCCCCTGCGATCATGATCACAATGATGGCCATGGCGATCATTGCCTCGATCAGTGTAAAACCTGAGTTCCCTAATTTTTTCATAAACATCACCTTCTTTTTTCCATCCTTCATCAATCAGAGTTTCTCTCCCACTCTTCATAACTGATGCATTCTGCCACATTTGCAGGACGTTTTTCTCTGTCATCCAGACAGCGGAAATACTTCCACCATTCTTTGTCCTTACGGTTCTTGATTATATCTAATATGTCTCCCACAACCGCCGGATTCGCCTTGTAACTTCCGGCAGCGGTGACAGAAACTTTTCCTCCGGCAATGATCAGTCCCTCAAAATTACTGCTGACCGTCACATTCTTGGCACAGAGGACAATCCCCTTCTCAATTCCGGGATCAATCGTATAATCGTCATTTCTGCATATGATCTTCCAGTCATCATATCCCGGCACGCTGTCAAACCGGTCTGGCAGATAACTGCCATCCTTCTTGAATTCATTATCATCTTCTTCTGGTTTTCCATTAGTATCTACGATATTCAATACCACATTTTTAACCAGTTCATCCTTGCTCTTATCATCCAGCATTCTACGGACATCCGCCACGTTCTCACTTCCGGAAGAAAGCAGTGCCATCTGCAGTCCGAGATAATTCCGCATCTTAGACTGTCCGTCGGCCAGAAGTTTATCAACCGGCCTCGGATTATTTGTCCCATCAAAATAATTCGGAGACTGCTCGATCTGCGCACCAGTATTACTGTAGTAATCTGATACGATATTACCAGCGATCAGATAGAGCGCCGGAGATATCTTCATACTTCCGTCCAGGGTAGCAATATAGGACTGCGCCCGGTCATCCAGATATTCTTTATTAGGCTTAGTTGTATTAGGTGCAGTTCCTTCTTCCTGGTTATAATAGTTGGAAAAGTATTCATTCGCCGCCGTCTCACTCGTAAAATTCAGATAGAGGTATACATACTGACCGGTGTTATCGTAGTTCGCTGTGATCTCTTCCCCAGGCTTCAGGAACTCTGCCATCTTCTTTCCTTTGTTTCCAACAACAAGACTTTTCAAAGCCGCAATATTGACCTTGTTTCGGGCATCCGTATCATCCCCCACCTCTGCTCCCACAAGGGGATTGTGTCCATCCAGGATAAACTCTTCCGGAACCAGGTAAGCAATCTGATTGCTCTTCACTGCCACAGATTCACCCATCATAATATCGTCCACGGATGATTGATAACTTCCGTCTGCCAGTTTTTCATTTCTTTGAACAAAGGTTCTTCCTGCCAGGATCAATTTCATCAAACCATTGGATGTAAGCGTAGTATTTCTTCCATTGATCAATATTGCACTACTGTAGTCAGAGCGTAAGGATGCACTTCCTCCTGATGTATCCGAATTATCCCGGTTATAACTATAACCATAATAATTTCCACCAAGATTGACCGTAGCATTGTCATCTTCAATACTCGTATCATCCAGAATATAAGCATTATCATTAATATTTACATTAGATGTTCTGGAAGCCCCCACCGCCGGCACCGGCTTACGGACCACAATATTTTTCAGCCACAGTTCCCCCAGGCTGTTCAGACCGCTTAATCCACTCATTTTTACATCGGCGCCGGAAAAGATATTCAAGTTGCCCCTGCTGATGATCCGCTTGCTCTTAAACACAGCCCTGGTCTCCGGATGAATCTGAATCCCGGAGTCCTCATCATCGTTTGGACTCTGTATTTTTTTAGCAGTACCGGAATAAACATTTCCGGAAACCGTTGCATCCGATGAGTTATTACCAGTATCCACACGAAGAATGTCATCACTGATGGAAATATAGTGCTTCAGCTCCTCAAAGGTACGGTTCCCCTCAAAAGCGTAGTCCGGTACACCAATCCTGATATCCGTTTTCACACTGGACTGATAGTCCGTATCGTCTTTGTATTTGATCGTCAGTCCCCGGATCAGCAAATATAGTTCTTTTTCATCTTTATCATACTCAAAACGGTACCGGAGATCATTGGTCCCATAGGTTGAACCCAATGTAGACGGGTCGGTGGACATCTTTTTGATCAGATCCATACTCAGCTGTTCCCAGTCAGTGGTAACCTTGTTGGAACCCGTAGCCGGCTTTTTCTCAATCTCCTTGATCTCTGCCGAAGTTTCCGTCGGAGCCAGCGCATCGTGATTCAGTTTCCTGACGATCCCCGTCAGATACTTCTTCCCATATATGGTTTTCATCTGGCTGGTCATCTTTGGCGACGTATAGTGTTCCACTACCTCCAGATAAGCCTTTTCATTCTCCTTGCCGGCAATTTCCTCAATGCCGCTTCTTATCTCTGACAAATAACCTTCTGTCTGGTAAAAATTATCCGTGGAATAATGATCCACAATAACAGTCGTCACATAGTTTGTAGCCACAGACATCACTGTGGCTCCAACAATTGATACAAACATAACACCGATCACAACAAAGATAAATGCAGAACCGCTGTCATCCTTTTTGATCTTATCCAGTTTTTCTTTCAGTAGGCTTCTTAATTTCTGAACCATCGAAAAACCCCCTATTCATCCTTTCCGTATCCGGCACCCCTCCATCAACTGTTACTCTGCATAAGTAGATTCTATATGAGCTAACACGTTATCTTTTGTAAACTCCTGTGCATTTGCCGGAAATATGTCAACATACATCTTTCCGATGCGCCGTTTTTTCACTTTGGAAACATAAGAATCATATTTATTTAACGAATTCTTCTGCAACGTAAAATTGGAATGAATCGTAGTATCCGGATAATCCGGCCGGTTCAGATTGGAATAATACTTTGCATGAATCGCTGCATTGATATCTCTCTGATCCATCAGTAGAGCATATGTACCAATATCTGATACACCCGGTGCCGGAGCAACAGAGGGATCCGGCGTCTCTCCCGGTGCTGGAACTGACAGATCCTGATAGGTAAAATAAATATTTATCTTCTTCATTTCGTCTTCGGTAAATCCCGGATCACCGATCACTTTAAAATGTTCCTGTCTGGAACTGTCCCACGCAGGTTTATAAAAAATAAAAATATTTTTCAGTTTGGATTTGCTGATCTCCGTCTGCTCCAGGGTTACTTCTTTTTGGATCACCTGTCCCGGGGTTGCTGCCGCCATAACGTCCGTATAAATCTCGCTCACCGCTGAATCCACTTCATCATCTTCCGTTGCCACTACATTCGTATTTCCATATACTTCACTGGGACTCGGAATATAGTAATCGTTATACTGGGCATCGATATCCGAACCATCTTTTGCTTTGGTATCACTATCATAAATATCGAAATCAAAATGAACCTTTGCTCTATATTTTGAATTATTCACCACCACGTTACGTGTAATATCCATGGGAAGAGGATCCGCCGCCGGTTCCACAGTATACTCTGGCAAAGGCGATGGGTCTACAGACCATTCCTCTGTACGGTCCGGAGTTGGTGTAGGAGAAGCCAGAGGTATCGGGGACGGTGTCGCAGCACCTGCAAGCACATTAGTTCCCTCCCGGATATCCAGACAGATCACACGATTTAACCCACTCTCAATCGTTGCTGGTGTTATTGCCGTCACATTTGTCGGAACCGTATAGGAATATTTGTAAAATACTCTCACCAGATATGTAGAATCAGAAGCAGATGGTGCAGCCGTTGCTCCTGGTACCGGCGTCGCGACCAGGTCCTCAATCTGTTCAACATGAGAATAAGCCTTTAATTCTTCCACGACATCTTCCGCCGCCATCGTAGCCGTCTGACGTTCCCGCCCATCGATCGTCCTCACCGATGAGTAGGTAAAATAGTTGATAACCGGCAGTGTTACCAGTGCCAGTATAGTAAGTGCCAGTATAACTTCCACCAGCGAAAAACCACTGTCATCTTTCATCCATTCCTTACAACGCACATTCACACCGCCTTTCTATAGGATCAAAAACTACTCTTTATCTTTACTGAAATCACCAAATACGTTATTCACTCCTAAAGGAAACTCAGATATATCCACTTCTTTATAGGGTACACCATTTCCAAGCATGGAATAAAAATTAACTCCAATGCTACCCGTCAGTTTCCCGCTGCTCCTGTCAAAAGACAGATTTACATCTCCCACAGAAAGCTTCTCTTTGTTTTCGGTAATCCAATCCAGCGCCTTATATACTTGTTTGGTCGTACCAGAAAAATTGATCGTATATGTAGCTGTCGAACCAATCATCTGATCCATATCAACAACGGTAATCTCTGATAAGGGCTCTTCTTGATCTTTATCCGAAGCCTCAGTTCCTTCGGTTATCTCACCTTTAAAATAAAACGGCGCCTGCTCTCCCGGAGTAATACTTTCAATATCAATCCCTGTATTGATCATAAGACGGTAGATCAGATAAACTGACTTCTGCTGGGTGATCTTAACCGGAAATGACTGAATAAAATCTCCAATATCATCTACATACAGTGATGTAAATACCTCAAGATCTGTCACTTTGGGCTGCAGGCTTTCCAAATAGGCGATCCGCTCATTGGTATCGGCAGTCCTCTTATCAAAATCAGCAGCCTTATCCATATTGGTCTGGTAAACAAAGAAATAGGTGAGAACAATAAACATAACTGCTACCAGTATAAGAATAACCCGAATCTGTGCCAGTGTAAGTTTTCCCTTCATATCATTTCGCCTCCTCATTTACCATAAGTATATCCCCTAAATACTCAAGTTCAGCTGTGTCCAATTTTTCCTCAGCTTCGACATATTCAAAAGAAATCGTATATTTATATTGTCTCTTCTTAGTGACCTCATTTTCTGTCTTGGCAATGGAACTTGATATGGTAACATTTTTAATTTCCTGAAGCAGGTTTAGGCGGATCACAAGGGCAGAAACAGAAGAAAGCTTATCCTGAGAAGTACAGCTGACCGTCCCCCCTTCATCTGTCACAGAAATCGAATCAATACAGAAAGATTCCGGACATCCTTCCTTAATGTCATCCAGCACCTTGTGCAGCTGGTTATTATTGGTATTTACCCGGTTCTTAATCAGAAAATAAGTTGCAACCTTTTTTCTTGTTTCTTCCAGTTCCTTATACTTCGCTTCTACCGGCAGAAGAGACAACTCCTTTGCATGTGCGGTATCATACCTGCTGGAGGCAGAATTTAGCTGAATCACGGAAAAAAGAGATACCGCAACACAGAGAATAATAGCTGCCACAAAAACCGCCGCAATACTCATAACTGAATCCTTTGTAGCCACCTTATTTTTAATCTCGTCAGGAATAAAGTTAACTGGACTGTAAACAGCACCAAAGCATCCCACATACTGGAGAATATTCGCATTTACTTCAATCTGGCGGTTAAAGGAAACACCGATCAGTTCATTTGGTGTCCGCGCCGGAATTCCCAGCTCATTATTCATCAGCTCATGAATCCCTGCAATATTAGCTCCGTTTCCCGTCACAATTATAGACTGGATCCGATCCTCTCTGTATCTTGAATTATAATACTCCATAACACGATATATGTTACCGATCAAGGAAGAAGCACTCTGGGTCAGCTCAATACGTTTCTGCATGGAGAGATCTCCCTGAGGATTTGACGCATTCAGCGTATGGAGAAGTACCCTCTGGGATGCCAGAAGCCGGACGGCCTTATCATATTCTGGAACCTGAAATGCTGGTTCCGACATTGCCGCTTCTATTATATTAGTGGCCCCATAGGGAATTACCCTCTGCAAAAGCAGCTTCTCCTTACTCATGATATTGATCAGGGTATTGTCACGGTTGATCTGGACAGCCATTTCCACACCGTCTGTCACCTGACGTTTCATGATCTGGAAAATACCATTTCCATCTACCTCAATGCCTGCAACTCTGAAATCACAGCCCTCTGCCAAAGCATAGTAGGACCTTACCAGATCGATCGGAGCGGCATAAACGAGAAGATCAATCACCCGCTCTGTCTGCTTTTCGTTCTTTTTTCCCTTTTTTTCATCAGAGGAATCCTTGCTCTTCTTCTCTTTCTTTTTCTTCTTTTTCTTGGTATCATCCGTGATCTCCGGATTCTCCGCTTTTTTTCTCTCTCTTTCCTTTTCTCTCTCCTTCTCGCTGCCATCAGTAACTTCTTCATTTTCACCGATTTCCCTGCTATCTCCCTGTTTTACATAAGAGAAAATATAGCGTTCTTTGTCTACCGGAAACATGTCTCCAACTTTCGCATCTACGATAGACTGAATCTTACTATCCTTAACAAATGGAATCGTCGTCTCACGATTGGCGATCTTTGATGAACTCAGGGAAAATATAACGTCCTTTGTGGTAATTCCCTTTTCCTGACATGCCTGCTTAATCCTTCGGCTTACATCTATAATATTTTTAACTTCTCCGTCTACCACGGACCCCTGGGGCGTCGGTACGCGGACACAGCCATAAACCGTAGGATTCACAGCCGAATTATCCATATGTACAATTCTTATCGTCTTTGTCCCCACACGAACTACTACAACCTTTTTAGCCATAATAACCTCCTTTGTAATGCACCACACTCTCCTGATCTGTCTTATACGATCAGTGCATATTACCCTCCTCATTTCTCATTTTATGGATTTCACTGCCTTTTCTATTTCTGTAGTGAGGTTCTATACAAGTAGAATGCTATAAGTAAAAAAAAGAAAAGGTACTAAAATCCACAAAATATTGTAACCAAAATCTTGTTCCTATAAAACGCCCAGACCGATATACCAGTCCAAAAAACGTTCTCCCCAAAGCATAGCGACAAATATCCCTACCGACAGGTAAGGTCCCATAGCAAACTTGGTTTTATTTTTTGTCACTGCTATAATAATACATTGGACCACCGAACCAACGATGCATCCCACCGCCAGGGCAAGCATAATGTTCTGCCATCCCAGACACAATCCAGCTGCCGCCATCAGCTTGATATCTCCTCCGCCAATCCCTTTCCCTCTTGTGATAATAAGACACAAGAACAGAAAAAGGCTTGCTGCAAAGAAGCCAATCAAATAATGAATCCAATTTTCAAGATCAAACGCAATATGTACAATTCCAATCCCCAGGATAACAGCATTTATTTTAACTGGGATCTCCAGGGTTCGATAATCAATCACACTCAACGTTAGAAGGGCAGAGGTTAAAAATGCATACAACACACTCTCGATGTTCATCCCATTCACCCCAAATACCACCAGATACAAAACGCCGTTCAGAAATTCCACCACCGGGTATTGAAGGGATAACTTGTTCCCGCAGTACCGACACCTCCCTTTCAAAAAGAGGAAACTGAACAGCGGGAACAAATCATACCAGACCAGTTTATGGTCACAGCTCATACAATGAGAGTTCACCATGACAACACTTTCTTTTTTCGGAATCCGATATATGCATACATTCAGAAAACTTCCGATCACGATACCGTATACAAAAACAATTATGTAAAGAAATTTGTCCATTGTCATGATTTCTCTCCCATTTATGTCCGTTCACATAGCAGGCAAATCAAGAGATCAGCCATCTGACTTACTTAGCTTCACCCTTCCCATCCACTTTCGTGTTGGAAATGCAGAACAGCGCATTGTCGTTGTAGCGGCATGCAGCTACGTCTTCAACAACACTTTTGCCAGCAACAGTAATCTTGCTCTTGTCGCCTTTGTGTGTGTCGTTGCTCGTATCATGTGCCAGATAAACATATACAACATTGTCTTTGGTATTAACAAATACTTTTACGTCTTTGCCCTTGGCATTGTTCGAGGAAAAGCTTGGAACTGCATCACCCAACGTCGTCTTTACTGCTTCAACGATTTTTCCAGAATTAGTACTGCCTGAAGCTGCCCAGCTTGCACCACTAGTTGTTGTAAGGTCAAAGCTTTCTCCACCAGCACCTGTTGTGATCTGCTTATCCGCAACCGCTGTCGTCACCGCACTGGCAACTGTGTCAAGCGCCTGAAGATCCTTTGACTCCCTAGACTTCTCCAGATAAGGGATAACAGCCAGCGCTACTACTCCGACTAAGATTGCCATAATCGCAATAACAATGATCAACTCAACAAGAGAAAAACCCTCATTGGAACCGCTTAAGTACTTCTGCATTTTTTTCTTCATAATCCATTCTCCTTTTTTAATATTATTATTCAAGCACTGTTCGTGCAGTGCTCAAACGATTAATTTAGATAAATATATCATAATTTTATTTTTTTTTCAATAGTTTTCACATTTTTTTTATTTTTTTAACATTTTTGAAATATTTTCCACATTTCCCCAGTCTTATTTTATGTATATATTGAAAAATGACCATTTCAATGATAAAATATTACATATGCCATTAATGAAAGGATTTGTTACATATATGAAAATATCTGAGTTTTTTTCACAGAAAAAAAGTTACATGCTTCTGTTTCTCCTGATCGCACTGCAACTGGTGTACTTTACCTACGTTTTTGCATACCAGAGAGAAGGTGTTCACTCCGACGAGAACTGGAGCTATGGATACGCTAATGCCTACTATCAAAAACAGCTCTACTGCGACGAAGAGGGAAACCGTACCAATTTTAATACCTGGACCGACAGCCAGGTGCTCCGCAACTATATAGAAGTATCAGAAGACCAGCGTTTTTCCTATGGTTCTGTCCGCTTTAACATGGAAAAAGATTTTAACCCGCCGTTGCACAGCATCCTGTTACATACGATCTGCTCCTTCTTCCCAGACAGTTTTTCCTGGTGGTATGCCTATCTGATTAATATCCCCTCACTTATCATAACCATGATCTTCTTGTATCTGTTGGGCAGGGAACTGACTCATTCAGACAGTAAGGCATTATTTATCTGCTTTCTTTACGGCTCGCTGTCCGGGGCGCTGAGTACTTTCATCTACCTGCGCACCTATGCCCTACTGACCGCCCTGGCAGTCCTGTATACTCTGATCCACTGCCGGATGTATAACCGCTCTTTCCAAAAACCCTTTCGATGCCTGGCAGGAATTTTGCTTCTAAATATTATGGGCGGATTAAGCCACTACTATTTCCTCGCCCTCGTTTTCTGCTTCGCCGTCATCTTCTCGATATACCTTCTGTTCACCAGACGTTTTAAAACTTTTCTCTTCTACGCCGCCACCATGTTTCTGTCTGCAGGAATTTACCTTCTGATCTGGCCCCAGGCTCTCCATCTGATTTTTGGCAGTTCCGGCATGTATTCCCAGCACATGAAACTGATCTGGGAGTTCAAGACATGCCTTCAGTACCTGATAGGAGAATCGACCGGTGTCCTGATTCTTTTCCCCAACCCCTATTCCACCGCCATCTTTAATGTCTGCCTTATCTTTTTGACCATTATCACTGCAGGACTTTCCTTTCTTTTCCGCAATGAATCCTGGTTCCGGCGATGGATACGGCGAATCTGTCTTGGAGTCAGACACTTCTTCCG
The DNA here is from genome assembly GCA_910585745.1 of uncultured Eubacterium sp. Lineage (GTDB taxonomy): Bacteria > Bacillota > Clostridia > Lachnospirales > Lachnospiraceae > Eubacterium_F. The sequence continues at coordinate 47,310 of CAJUFM010000006.1, forward strand.
GAGAATGCCGGGGCGCATCAAAAAATCAAACAAACTGTATCCACTATTGACCCTTATCTATCTGGCCACCCTGCTGATCATTGCAGAGATAAGCAATATTTACATTATGGGCATCTATTTCGACCGATACATATTTTTCCTGATGCCAGCGGCCACCGTCCTGACAGTGGGACTGCTTTCCAGGATGCTATCCCATCTCCTGCGCAGGGCCAGGAGCGGCTTCCGCGCGGCACTCTTTATCGTATTGACATGCTGCTGTTTTGGTATCAACCAGCTCGTTTTTCCCTGCAAGTATTTATTCCCCAGAAACAGTGATAGCCGCCCCACCGAGGAGCTTACAAGGGAGGCCAACGTAATTACAGCCGTTGATAACGACTGGCACATTGTGTGCTACAGCACATTATTGAGAAACAGCCGGCAGTTCTATATGCTGAACATCGAAACCCTGGAGGATTCCCTGGACGGTATTGAGGATCTGGGTGGGTCACCTGACGCCCCTGTATATCTTATTATTGAAACCTCCAGGCTCCATCCTAAACACTGGAAAAAAGATGAAAGCGCCCCCGAAGGGGTCGTCCCAGCAGATGAGATCCTTATGCTCCCATACACTTCAAAGGATATCCTGGACCGGATATCTACCCATAACTTTTCTGGCAGGACGGAGTATATCACAACAGAAAGCGGTTTCGTTGGAACGTATGAGATCTACCGCCTAAGATAGCCCGAAAAAAACTTTTGCCATAGTCTTTATAAAAAAATTTCCCTGCCACACTGTAACACAGCATACGCAGGGACATTTTTTTATAAAATTCTGTGAATAATTACTGCAAAAGACCGCCTTGGTTGATTTACAAGGTACACTATTATCCTGCCATCGAGTAAATCTGCATCATCGGCATAACGATAGCTCCCACAACGCTGCCGACCACAAGTGCCAACAGAATGATAACCGCCGGCTCCATCGCCGTCGTCAAGTTTTTAGTTGCTGCCTCCACTTCTTGTTCGTAGTACTCCGCCACCTTATCTAACATCGCCTCAGTATTACCGGTCTCCTCACCGATGCGCAGCATATGATACACCATCTGAGGAAACACTTCTGAAGCCTCGATGGGCTCCGACATGGGTACACCCTGCATAACCTCTTCCCTGGATTCATTCAATACCTTGCGGACAACCCGGTTCTCCACCACATTTGCCACAATGCCCAGCGCCTCCACCAGGGGAACACCAGACATAACCAGGGTAGACATAGTCATACTGAACTTTGCTGACGCATTTTTAATGGAGAAATCTTTAACAATAGGGATCTTTAAGCACATCCGGCTGGTAATCTGTTTCCCTGTCTCCGTATTTTTCGCATATATGATCACACCAATAAATGCAATAATTCCGCCGATCACCCAGATCAAATTGGTCTGCATAAATTCACTGATTGCTATAACGATACGGGTCGGCAGAGGAAGCTGTTCTCCCATCATGCTGAAAACCTCCTGGAACTGGGGTATTACCACTACCATCAGCACAATTACAACGATAACTGCCACTACAAGCACTACCACCGGATAGATCATTGCTCCGATCAGCATGGAGCGCAATTTCTGATCCTTCTCAAACTGGGTACAGATCCTTTCAAAAGCGATACTCAGGTTACCCGTCGCCTCTCCCGCCGCCACCATGTTGATCAACAGATCTGGAAACACCTTTCCTTCCAGTGCCATGGCATTGGCCAGGGTCTCTCCTTTTTCTACATTCACCTGTACATTGTAGATGGACTTACGCAGTATCTTGTTTTCCGTGGAGTCCTCCAGCATTTTCAAGCCATCCACCACAGTTACGCCGGCATTTAATATACTGTAGAACTGACGGCAGAAAAGTGTAATGTCCTTGAGTTTCACAGGATTTCCGATGGATATATTCCATGAAGCATCGTCTACACTTGTAGTTTCCTTAATAAAATGTACAATAGCGCCCTCGCCCTTTAGTTTCGCGGTTGCTGCTTCCTCGGAATTCGCCTCGACCGTACCTCTTTTATCTTTTCCATACCGGTCAGTAATCCTGTACTTAAATGTTGCCATATAGCCCCTCCTTCCTTAGTAAAGCCTCTTATTCAATGCCGCTTTATCCTGGGCAAAGGTGATCGCTTCGTCCCTGCTGACCCTGCCCGCTGTATATAGGTCAAATATCGAATCATCCATCGTGATCATGCCGCTCTTCCGGCTGGTCTGAATAATCGATGGAATCTGATGGCTCTTCCCTTCACGGATCAACGCACGGATCGCACTGTTGGCATGAAGGATTTCAAATGCCGCCACACGTCCTTTTCCATCCGCCGTCTTCATCAGCTGCTGGGAAATAATGGCCTCCAAAAGAGTCGCCAGCTGCAGACGGATCTGAGGCTGCTGATGGGGCGGAAACACGTCTATGATACGGTCAATGGTGGCTGCAGCCCCGATGGTATGCAGTGTAGAGAAAACAAGATGCCCGGTCTCTGCCGCTGTTACCGCGGTGGATATCGTCTCCAGATCTCGCATCTCTCCCACCAGGATAACGTCAGGATCTTCACGGAGGGCCGCCCTGAGGGATGCCGCATAACTGTCCGTGTCCATACCAATCTCTCTCTGATTTACGATGGATTTTTTATGTACATGAAGATACTCGATGGGGTCTTCCAGCGTAATAATGTGATGACTGTAATTTTCATTGATCTTGTTGATTAATGCCGCCAGGGTTGTGGATTTACCACTTCCGGTAGGTCCTGTCACCAGCACGAGTCCCCTTTTTTTACTTGTCAGATCAATGACCGACTGTGTCAGGCCAAGTCCTTCCGGCTCTGGAATCTCCATATTGATCAGTCGGATAACAAATGCCATAGAACCTCTCTGTTTAAAAATATTTACACGAAACCGCCCCTGACCAGCTATCGCATAGGAAAAATCTGCTTCTCCCGTCTCATTAAACTCTCCGATCAGACGTTTGGGAATCATCTGCTCTACCAGGGCTTTTGTATCTGCTCCCGTAAGCGGTGTGGATGTCAGATCCTTCAGTGTTCCGTGAATCCTGCACTTGATCGGAACCCCAACCGACACATGAACATCTGAAGCCCCGACTTTACGGGCCTGAATTAGTATATCGTCAAGAGTCATAACCCCTTTTCCTCCTTCTCATAGTTTCTGCTCACTATCTGTTATTCCGCCGCAATCCTTTCTACTTCCGAAATCGAAGTAACCCCCTTTAAAACCAGTTTTGCAGCCCCAAGCCTCAATGTCGTCAAGCCTTCTTTCAGCGCCACCTTCTGGATCTCCTCAGCGCCTCCGCCCCGGCTAATCACCTCTCTCAGCGCCGGCGTAATGGGCATGATCTCGTAAACACCGATTCGCCCCCGGTAGCCGGAGTTATTACAATAGGCACACCCGGACTCCGACGGTTCATAGATCATCGGATTGGAATCCCCCCTCAGGCGAAGCCTGAACTTATCAGTATCAGACATCTGCTTCTGAACATGACATTTGGGGCAGATCCGCCGCACCAGACGCTGGGCGATGATACCCACCACAGAGTCCGCCACCATGTATGGCTCAATTCCCATATCTTCAAGACGGGTTACCGTACTGGCCGCACTGTTTGTATGAAGGGTGCTTACCACAAGATGTCCTGTGATCGCCGCCTTTACGGCGATACTTGCTGTCTCCTCATCTCGGATCTCTCCAATCATAATGATGTCTGGATCCTGACGGAGAATGGAACGCAGCGCCGAGGCAAAGGTAAGTCCCGCTTTTTCATTGACCTGAACCTGATTGATACCATCCACATCCGCCTCTACCGGATCCTCCACGGTAATGATATTTACATCCCCGCCATTTAATTCGTTCAAAACCGTATAAAGGGTGGTGGATTTACCACTTCCAGTAGGTCCTGTCACCAATATGATCCCATGAGGATTTTTTAGAATGCCATCGAAACGCTTTAGCTCTTCTTCCTGAAAGCCAAGCTCACTCTTTTCTTTATTCAGTCCCGATTTGGATGCAATACGCATAACTACCTTCTCGCCAAAGGTAGTCGGAAGTGAGGAAACACGGAGATCATATTCAACCCGGTTGAAGATCAGAGTCATACGGCCATCCTGAGGAGCACGTTTTTCAGAAATATTCATTCCGCTGACAATTTTAATACGTGCCACGATGGCACTCTGAAGATCTTTGGGATATCTCATAACCTCCTGCATGGCGCCGTCGATACGATACCTCACACGAACCTGGTCCTCCAGCGCCTCAATGTGAATATCACTGGCGCGCTCGTTGACCGCCTGCTCGATGATCTTATTGACAAGGAGCACGATGGGCGAATTATCCACCTCTTCATTGCCGTCTTCCTCTTTTTTGAGCTTCTGGTTTTTATCCATACGCTCCTGGGCAAAACTCTCCGCCAGCTTGGCAGACTGCTCGTTCCCATAATACTTCTCTATCGCATAGGCAATATCTGAAGGCGTCGCCACCATGATCTCGATCTGCATGTTGGTGATAATGGAAATATCATCTACCGCAATGATATCCAGAGGATCTGCCATGGCGATCCGGAGGATATTGGGATTGTTCTCATCCACTTCAAAGGGAATGACATTGTTTTTGCGCACAATGTTTTCCGGCAGCAGCTCTATGATCTCCGATGCCAGCTTTGCTTCACGGATCTTGGCAAGTGGAATCTTCATCTGCTGGGACATTGCTTCTGCAATCTCAGTCTCATCGGTAAATTTCATATCGACCAGCACCTCACCGAGACGCTTGCCGGTCTTTCTCTGCTCTTCCAATGCCTCCATCAACTGTTCCTGGGTAATGATGTTAGCATCGATCAGAACGTCACCGATTCTCTTACGAGTTTGACTTATCATAATCTATCACCTATTCTCCATTGTTGATTTTTGCATTTTTTGCTTTGCGTATCTTTATGCCTGACCAGATGCCGATGCCGGCAACAATCGAAAATAGGATAAATTTTACCCCATAACTTATAAATGCACCACCTAAAGACATATAATACCTCCTATCTGTCAATGCCTGTTGGCAAGTTCTTTCACTACATCATCCCAATTCAAACCACACTCAGCCATAAGTACCATCAAGTGGTACAGAAAATCGGCTATTTCATACTTTAACTCCTCTGCATCCGGATTTTTGGCGGCAATCACGATCTCTGTCGCCTCTTCTCCGCACTTTTTCAGTATTTTATCAATCCCCTTATCAAAAAGATAATTTGTATATGAACCTTCTTTGGGGTGTTTTTTCCGGTCTTCGATCGTAGCAAACACCTCATTTAGTATCGTAAGAGGATTGGTATTATTATATTCTTTTTTCGCCAGTTCATGAAAAAAACAACTTCTGGCGCCCGTATGGCAGGCTGCTCCCACTTGATGGACCTTGGCCAGAACCGTGTCACGGTCACAATCCAGACGCAGTTCTTTCACATACTGGTAATGTCCAGAGGTCTCTCCTTTGCACCACAGCTCCTGCCTGCTCCTGCTAAAATATGTCATTTTCCCGGTAGCACAGGTCGCCTCATAAGACTGTCGGTTCATGTAGGCAAGCTGAAGCACTTCCCCCGTCTTATAATCCTGGGTAATACATGGGATCAGTCCCTTTTCATCCGTCTTAAACTCAGAAAAATCCATGGCAGACTCAAAAGTATTCATTTCGATCCCCGCCTGCTTCATATTCATTTTTATCTTAAAAATTTCTTTATCCAGAAAATAATTGGTGGATACTCCACACACATTCGGAAGGCGCAGGAGACTCTCCAGATCATTTCTCAGCAGACTGTCCCTGACGATGATCTGCTTGCCTGCATGGCTGCACTTGCGTTCCAACCCGGCATCCATATCAACATGCTTGATCAGCAGTGTATCCACAGGGAAGGGGATCTTGTCAAAATCAATATCCCCATCGATCTCCAGAATAATCTTGTCAGCGCCAAACCTTCCCGTAGCCTCTTTGAGCACCGCCACATCCGGACAGATCTCATATTTTACTACCACCTGCTCAGCACCAGTATAAAATGCCTTTTTTGCATCCTCAAAACGCCCTACATACATCCCTGCAATAAATGGTATGTCAATCTTCACCGCAATCTGCTTCAATGCCGCAAGAAATTCTTCCCGCTCTTTCTCCATCTTGGAATAGTTATAGATAAACAGAGCATCTGCCCCGGCAAAACAGTACTGCTCCGCCTGCATAATAATATTAGCCGGAAGTTCATTTTCTCCGTTTATATATGGAATTATCTTTTTATAAGCCAAAATGTATTTCCTCCCTATAAGGTGCCTTTTGTGGAAAGGACTCCCTCAATTCTTTCATCCTTTTTTACTGCCAGATCCATCGCCTTGGCAACTGCCTTAAACATCGCCTCAATAATATGATGTGTATTGATCCCGGCGAGCTGGCGGATATGTAGATTCATCCCCAGTCCTGACGCAAACCCCATAAAAAATTCCCGTACGGTCTCCGTCTCCATCGTTCCTAACTTTTCTGCCGGAAGTTCCGCTTCAAATGCAAAATATGTACGTCCTGATATATCCAGTGCCGCCAGAACCAGCGCATCATCCATTGGGAGAATAAAATAACCGAAGCGGCTGATTCCCTCTTTGTCACCCAGTGCCCTGGCAAAAGCCTGTCCCAGCACAATTCCCGTGTCTTCAACAGTATGGTGGGCATCCACGTGTACATCTCCTTTTACCTGGATCTCCAGATCAAAGAAACCATGTTTTGCAAACCCCTCCAGCATATGGTCAAAAAACCCAACTCCTGTGTCAACACTAAATTTTCCTGTGCCATCCAGGTTTAATTTTACGCTGATATCTGTCTCCTTTGTACAGCGCCTGCATTCTGCCACTCGTTCCACGTATTTCCTCCTGTCGCGATGGTATAGTATGCCATCATTTATCTATTTATTCTACCACGGTCTTACAAAAAATGCAAGTTTTATTCCTGTTTTTCTTTCCACCGCTGGTAGAGATCCGGCCGGAATTCTCTAGTTCGTTCCAGTGACTTCTCCCGCCTCCATGTTTCTATCTTTTCATGGTGCCCGGACAAAAGCACCTCCGGCACTTTTCTTCCCAGAATCTCTGCCGGCCTCGTGTATTGGGGATACTCTAACAGACCGTCAGAAAAACTCTCTGTGTCTGCGGAATCTCCATTTCCCAGAACCCCTGGCACCAGACGGGAGATAGTATCCATCATCACCATCGCCGGCAGCTCTCCCCCGGTGAGAACATAATCGCCCAGGGAAACCGGATCCGTCACGATCTCCTCTAAAACTCTCTCATCGATGCCCTCATAATGACCGCAGAGGAACACCAGCTCCTCCTCCCCGGCAAGCTCTTCTGCCACAGACTGGTCAAACACTTTCCCCTGGGGTGTCAGATAGACCACCCGTTTCGGCTTTCTGCCGATATTGCCGCATACCGCCTGGTAACAGCGGTACACCGGCTCTGCCTGCATCACCATTCCGGCGCCGCCACCATAAGGATAATCGTCCACCTTGCTGTGCTTGTCCAGCGTATAGTCCCGAATATTAAATGTCTCCCAGCGGATCAGTCCCTTTTCTCCCCCTCTGCCAAGAATGCTGGCATCCATGATCCCCGGAAACATTTCCGGAAACAATGTCATAATATAATAGTTCATCCTTCCCTCCACCGCCGGAACCCCCGGCATATACCCACTGTATTATTCTATAAATCCATCAGGCCCGGCATCACATGTGCCACTACCTGTTTATTTTCTGTGTCTACTTTTTTTATACACTCCGGAATAGAAGGAAATAACAGCTCCTTACCTTCCTGGGAGGTGATCACAAACACCTGGTTAGCGCCGGTATCCATCACATCCTTTACCGTTCCCAGCAGTGTACCGTCTTCCTCCACCACCTCTGCCCCGATGATATCACAGATAAAATATTCTCCCTCTTCCAGGGGCACTGCATTTTCCCTGGTCACCATGATATCGCATTTGCGGAACTGCTCCACCTGGTTGATGTCGCTGTATTCCTTGAACTTCAAAATCACCAGGTTTTTAAAATATTTTACCTTTTCCACACGAAGAGGAATCTGCTCTTTCTTCGTGACAAGGATCACCTCTTTGCATTGGTCAAAGCGCCTGGGATCATCCGTGGTAGGAAATACTTTTACCTCTCCGCGGATACCATGGGTTGTTGTGATTACGCCGATTCTAAGTAAATCTTCCATCCTTTTCCTCTCTTCCACTATAACATAACAGTGCCTGTGGCAGCACATACTGCATCACAGGCACAAATGGTTATTGAATTTCGACCAGTATTTTCTTGTCGCTCTTCGATGCGGAAGCACGCACCACGGTACGGATCGCTTTCGCAGTCTTTCCCTGTTTGCCGATCACTTTTCCCATATCATCAGGAGCAACCTTCAAACTCAGGACAATTTCTTTTTCATTTTCTGTCTCAGTTACGACAACTTCGTCAGGTTTGTCCACTAAAGCACTAGCAATTACTTCAACTAATTCTTTCATACTGCCAACCTCCTTAGATTCAGGACGCATTATTTTGCAATACCTGCCTGTTTAAACAAACGAGCTACTACATCCGTAGGCTTTGCACCGTTTGCAATCCATTTTTTCGCTGCCTCTTCGTCGATCTTAACAGCTGCAGGTTCCTGATTTGGGTCATAAGTACCAATCTCGTCGATATTTCTGCCATCTCTAGGAGATCTCTCGTCAGCTACAACAATTCTATAAAATGGTGCCTTTTTCTGCCCTAATCTCTTCAGTCTGATCTTTACTGCCACGTCTTTCACCTCCTTTGATTCTCTCTTCATCTATTCAAAAAGTAAAAACTATTTGAATCATCACTAAAATCCGCCAAAGGGAAATTTGAATTTCCCTCCACGTTTCATCTTTTTGCCGGACATCATCCCTGACATCTGTTTCATCATCTTCCGGCTCTGTTCAAACTGCTTTATCAGCCGGTTTACTTCACTGATATCCACTCCTGCTCCTGCCGCAATCCTGCGTTTACGGGAGGGATTGATGATCGAAGGCTTTGTTCTCTCTTCTAAGGTCATAGAATAGATGATTGCCTCCGTTCCCTTCAAAGCATCGTCATCGATCTCCAGATCAGAAGGAAGTCCCATGCCCGGAAGCATGCTTAGGATGCTGGAAAGTCCTCCCATTTTCTTCATCTGTTGCATCTGGTCCAGAAAATCGTTGAAATCAAATTCATTGTTTTTAAACTTTTTCGTAAGCTCTGCTGCCTTATCCTGATCGATCTGGGCCTCTGCTTTTTCGATAAGTGTCATGACATCTCCCATACCAAGAATACGGGATGCCATACGGTCCGGATAAAACTGCTCAAGATCTGAGAGTTTTTCTCCCATACCGACATAATAGATCGGTTTTCCAGTAATGGCACGGATGGAAAGCGCCGCACCGCCCCTGGTATCACTGTCCAGCTTCGTGAGAATCACACCGTCGATATCCAAAGCTTCGTCAAAGGTGGAAGCCACATTCACCGCATCCTGTCCTGTCATGGAATCCACCGTCAGGATCGTCTGATGCACATCGACTTCTGCTTTTATATTTTTTAACTCCTGCATCAGCTCTTCATCGATATGAAGACGCCCTGCAGTATCGAGAAATACCATGTTATTTTTATTGGTCCTGGCATGTTCCATCGCCGCTTTCGCAATATCCACCGGATTGTGGCTGGTTCCCATGGAAAATACCGGAACCCCGACTTTTTCTCCATTGGTCTGCAGCTGTTCGATTGCCGCAGGGCGGTATATATCACATGCCACAAGAAGAGGACGCCTGCCCTTTTCTTTAAACTTTGCCGCCAGCTTCGCCACAGTGGTGGTCTTACCAGCACCCTGAAGACCGCACATCATAACCACTGTGATCTCATCTCCCGGCAGAAGGGAGATCTCGGCAGTGGTCTCTCCCATCATTTTGACCAGTTCTTCATTTACATATTTGATCACCGTCTGTCCCGGCGTCAGGCTGTTTAGTACATCCTCTCCTGTCGCCCTTTCCTGGACGGATTTCACAAAATTTTTAACCACCTTAAAATTAACATCCGCTTCCAGAAGTGCCATCTTAACTTCTTTCAAGGCAGTTTTCACATCCGCTTCCGTTAGTCTGCCCTTGCTTCGGAGCCCCTTAAAAACATTTTGAAGTTTTTCACTCAGGCTGTCAAATGCCACGATGCCACCTCCTATAGGATATCATAAATCTCATGAGCCAGTGACAGCAGTTCTTCCTTTTTTGTCTCCCGCTCAGTCATAATCAATTCCTCAATCTTCCCCAGCCGTTCTTTCGCCATCTGGAATCTCTGAAACAGCTGTAGCTTTTCCTCATACTCTTCCAGTTTCCTGCTTCCCCGTTTTACGATATCGTAAACTCCCTGCCTGGTGATATCATATTTTTGTGCAATCTCACTGAGAGAAAGATCATTTAGTATATATTGTTCAAAAATCTCACGATGTCTGTCTTTTAACAGCGGTCCATAAAAATCATACAAATACGATAGTCTGACAATTTCCTTTATATCTGTCAGAGAGTTTTTCTGCGTCACCTGTACAACCCCGCTTTCACTGCTGTAAAGCAAATTACTTTACAGAGTATAGCCTATATTTTATGAATTGTCAAGGGGAAAATCATTTTTTAGCGCAGTATGTTCCTTCATTCTGCCCCATATACGCAGAAAAGCCGCCTCACGAATTACTCTGTAAGACGACCCCCCTGAACCGTGCAGTGTGAATGTAACTCATTCATTCACCCTTCCTTTCGTAGTTTTTCCGGCTCAGCACTTATAGTCTGTTTCTGAACTCATTACAAAAAAGATTTCTCTTGCATTTCGATCATACTGATTCAGACCGCCCATCCTCGCAAGGACTTCACCAGGAACTGCGTTTCCGTGGTTCTCCTTTGCTGTCCGCTTTGTCCTTGCCGATTCAAGCGCCTGTTGGAAATTTCCTCCGCCCTCCTGTGGCTCATTTCCATCATACCGAATCTTCGACGTATGCTTCACCGGATGAATCTCTTGAATTCTGTAGATTTTTTGGATTGTCTCTGCTTTAATCTCCTCCTTGAGCTTATTTCTGCAAATACATGATAGAAAAATCTTTTCTTATAATACATATCGGTAAATGCAGGCAAAAAGTTAACACTGCAGGACTACTATACGACATTAATTTTCAAATATTGTTATTTTTTTGATTCCAAAAGCTGCTCCAGTGTGCCATGGCTGTTCAGGGCGTCACAGAGCCGGTCGTACTGTTCCTGGCGGCACTGGCTTTTTTCATCCTTCCGCTGGCTGCCAGATCCGCCTGGTATTTTCTTTTTCACTGCCCGGATCAAAAGGTTTTTGGGGGTATGTTCCATATCGATAAATTCCAGGATCTGGACTTCATAACCCATCTGTTCCAGCAGTTCTGCCCGCAAAGCATCTGTCAGAAGCGCCGCAAACCGCTCCTTCAGGATCCCATAGCGCAGGACAGGCGCCAGCAGTTCGCTCCGGATCTGTCCATTCAATTCATGCTGACAGCAGGGCACAGACAAAATCACCTCTGCCCCCCAGCGCACCGCCTTATCCAGGGCAAGGTCTGTCGCCGTATCGCAGGCATGCAGGGTGATCACCAGATCCACCTGGTCAGTTCCCTCATAGGAACCGATGTCTCCCTGGGAAAAATGCAGGCTCCCATATCCATATTTTTCTGCCAGGCCATTGCAGCGGGCGATCACATCCTGTTTCAGGTCCAGCCCTGTCATCTCCACCTCGATCCCCTGTATGATCTTCAGATAATAATAGACCGCAAAAGTAAGGTAGGATTTCCCACAGCCAAAATCAATGATCTTAAGCGGCTTTCCAGAGGACTGCCTCTGTCTGAGTTCTGGAAGCACATCCCGTATAAATTCCAGAAACCGGTTGATCTGCTTATATTTTTTATATTTCTTATCCACGATCCTGCCGTCTTCTGTCTGCACTCCCAGATCCACAAGAAAAGGAACCGCCTGCCCTGTCTCCAGAATATAGTGTTTTCTGCGGTTGTGGGAAAGCTCGATCTTCTTAATCATCTGCTGACGCTGCTCTTTGATGGAAGACTTTCCTTTTTTGCTTACAAGAACAGAAAAACTTCTGTCCTGGCACTGGAGATCCAGCTGTTTGTAGTCCTCCAAGAGATATTTGCAAATTCGTTCTACAGCAGTCTCCTTGTCCATGTTCTTGTGAAATATCTGCTGTCCACGGTATTCCTCCCGCTGAAACAACAGATGATCCTTCTCCAGAAAAGGACGGAACAGAATTTTTTTGGAAAGCTGTTTTTTTCTTCCATTGCTGACGACGGCGCGCAGCGTATCTTCATTAAAATGATCCATTAATAACTGTTTTACCTTTTGCATCTGGCAAAGACTCCTTTCTCTCATTGGATTTGATGGGATAGCGGCTTGTTTATTCCATTTCAAAATTATTTGGCATATACTCTGAATAACCATGTGTGTTCAGACCCATGCCCCACTCATAATAGGGCAGCCACCATTGCCAGTCTTGTTTTGTCAGCCATTTGAACGTTCCTGTTTGAAAGTCATAACTGGCAAGCTGGTTTTTCTTTTCTCTGGTATGCTCAAGATACATCAGACAGATGTCCCCGGCCATCATCACAACACTGCCCCGGCTTCGGTAAATGCTCTCGACCTCATACCCACTTTTAGTAAGTTTCCCAAATAGCTTCTGATCTGCCTCCGGGTTGTGAAGATATTCGTTTATTTCTTTCTCCCACTCCCACTCACCGGAACCATCCCGCTTTTTGCTGATCACGATCATATTCCGGCATTCGGGCACATCGTGTCCTCCCAGTATCCAAAGCTGTGCATACAGATGATCACCTCGTATAAACAGGTTATTCAGATGGATTTCATGTCCCGCTGACGTTTCACATTCACAGTCTTCCAGTGCTCCCCATCCTTTCAGCAGCTGGCGGATCTGGGCAAGATCGAGAAGTTTTTCTTTTTTTCCATCCTCCAGCCAGTACCGCCAGAGGGCATCATTTTTCTCATTGCCCTCCCACTCCATCCAAAATAACTCATTATTCAAAACATCGGATTCTGTGTAAATTATGCGGGACCTTTCTTCCCCCCGGATCAGGTTTATGGTATCTGACCCTAGCTTTTTCTCCACCAGCCCGCTGTCACATGTTATGATAACACTTTCCTCGAACAACTCCTCTACATACAAAAAACCGGAACCCAGATCACCACCGGGTTCATACTGTTTTTTCCGGATATTATACAGTTTAAGAGTACTTCCCTCACCCTCAGGTTCCTGGTAGACAATATAACTGCCATTACACCAGTAGATAGGAGCCCAGCTAGCTCTCCGATTCCTCTCCAGGATCAATTCTGCCGCTGTTTCATCCAATTTCCACTGTTTTTCCTTTCTCACCGGAGCACGCCATATGTGATCTTCACTCTGTTCCCCATCACTGCTGCAGGTGACATAATACACCCAGTCTTCATCCACATAACAGATGTCCCTTATCCCTTTGACAGGCAGCCTGTGCTCTTCTCCGGACTGACGGTTATGCTCTGTCAGTATTTCAGTGCCATTCTCCACATAATACAGGTTTTGTTCGTTGCAGTAAGAATAGTTCTCTGATCTGTCTTTTTCCACCAGCTTCACTGCTCCGCCAGAGACCGCTTCTCCGGAAACTGCCCCGCCGGAAGCTGTCCTTTCCCTGGAAAAGCCGGAAAACTCACCGCCGCAGCCGGTGAGGAAAAACACTGCCAGCACGATTCCAATTATCGTCTTTCTCCTTTGTCTCATAGTCCCCCTCCTTGAACCATGCCGCCACAGAGGCGGCACAAACAATACTTGAATCCTGTTCAATAATTATTGGGTAATGAATACATAAGATAATAAGATCCCAGGTTACCATCTGAACAATTATAACGGTCATAGTACTGCAGGTACACTTCCGCATCTTTTTCTGTCAGCCATTTGAACTCTCTGGTATGGAGATCGTAGCTGGCATACTGGTTTTTCTTTGCTCCGGTATGCTCCAGATACATTAGGCAGATCCCCTCTGCCAGCGCCACCACATTCCCCCGGCTCCGGTAGATACAGTCGATCTCACCCTGCCTTCCTATCTTCCGAAAGATCTTCTGTTCGGACTCCGGATTATGAAGATGCTCATTTATTTCTTCTTCCCATCTCCACTCACCAGAACTACCCAGTTCTTTGCTGATCACTACATTATTGTTACACAAAGGCGGCGTATCCTCTTCTCCTACGAAGCCCCCTCCTCCCACGATGTGTATAAGAACATAAAAGGTACCCTCCTGTACAAAAACGCCCCAGATCGAGATTTCATGATCAGCTGCTACTTCGCAGTCATCCAGAAGTCCCTTTTTCTCTAAGAACTGACGGATCTGATCTTCATCTGCGATCTTTTTCTTTTCTCCGTCTTTCAATCGGTACCGCCAGAGGACAGGGTGTTTTTGGCCTGACTTGCATTCTCCCCAGAAAAATTCATCCTTTTCTGTATCCAATGTGTAAACATCCAAAAAGAGTTCCTTTTCCATCTCATGGAACCAGTTCACGGGTTCTGCCCCGAACTTTTTCTCCCCCAGTCCCTTTTCACCGTCAAAAATCACACGGTCCTCAACCAGAGCCAGTATATTCCAGACCTCCGTATCTTCTGCTGGATCATACTGCTTTTTCCGGATATTATACATTTGGAGAAGGCTATTACTCTCCTCCGTATCGCCTACAAAGATAATATAACTTCCGTTGCACCAGTAGTCGATATACTGACCGCTTCCTCCCAGATCTTTTTCCAGGATCATTTCTGCCGCTGATTCATCCACCTTCCACTGCTGTTCCTTTCTCACCGGGACACGCCAGATCTGATCCCGGCTGTTTATCTCATCCCCGATGTAGGTCAGATAATACAGCCAGTCCGCATCCACATAACAGATAGCATCTACTTCCATCTGCAGTATGCGCTCTTCACCGGTCTGACGGTTACACTCTACCGCTTTGGAGTCGTATCCTATATAATACAGGTTGCGTTCATTGCAGTAGGTGTATTTTTTTGAACGGTCTTTCCCGGCGGGCTTTACGGCTCCGCCGGACACCGCCTGTCCGCTCACACCGCCGCCGGAGACCACTCCTTTTCCAGACATTCCGATGTATTCCCCGCCGCAGCCGGCACAGGTCCCCGCTAGTAACGCCATTAACAGCATCAGTCCTGTCATTCTGTAAAACTTTCCTTTCATTTTTTTCTCCATCCGCGCACGTTTTTTGCGCAAAAACCTTATTCATAATCATAATACGGCCAGTCACGATCCTTCCCTTCCAGCGCCTCTACTTCTTCCGGAATTTCAATATTCCGCAATGGCGCCAAAAAATATGGAAGATACCAGTCCAGATCTTCTTCTGTCAAATACATAAATTCCCCACTCTGGAAATCATAACAGGCCAGCGTGTTTTTGTCACTCTCTGGATGACAGACCTCCATGTAACATCTTTCATCCGTCATCTCTA
This sequence comes from uncultured Eubacterium sp., assembly GCA_910585745.1. GTDB lineage: Bacteria > Bacillota > Clostridia > Lachnospirales > Lachnospiraceae > Eubacterium_F. Next base: position 62,865 of record CAJUFM010000006.1, read on the forward strand.
CACATCTCCCACGGCTGTAGTAACGATCACAATACACGTCTTCATACCGCTTCCTCCGGGGCTTTTTATACGCAAGATATTCTGTCAGCACTTTATCATAGTGGATCTCCCCTCCGCTTTCTGGTTCCAGATAAACCAAAATATGTCTGCTGCACAGGTCTTTTTTATCCCGCCAGATTATCTCAAACTGCATATACAGACGTTTTCCGCTTATAAACATTCCTATGGGACAATAACTTTCATCCGCCTCATCATCTTCTGGCAGCAACCCATTCTGCAGAAGCAGCGCTTTCAACTGCTTTTCTGACACAGCTTCCTCCCGGCTGCCATCCTCCACATTATATTTCATAACGGGAAAGGGCGTGGCATATCCCTCGGAATAGTACACATCCTTTCCTATAGCAACATGTGCCACCCCCCAGACCATTTCACCGGATATTTTGGTAATCTCTTCCGAATCCAGCCTCTGCCAGTAAAATCCCTCCTCTTCTCCCATCCTCAGATAGACATAACCGTCCACCACCGAAAGTACTCTGCTATCATGATTTCTTTCATCTCTATCTAAATTTCCTATAAATCTTTTCTCTTTTAAATCGTATTTTTGGTACATTCCAGAGTCGGTTATATACAACAAATACTGTCCGTCACAATAGGCACAGATATAGATCCCCTTTTTATCTGTCATTAGGCGTTGCTCTTTCAGTATATTCAGCCGGTTCTTCTCGATGGGAGCCCGGTATAAACTGTCAATAACCAGATCATCCTCTGGATTCTCACTCTCTTCCCACACAACGTAGTAAACCCAGTCATCATCTACATAGCACAGGGCACTTACATCCTTTCGGTTGATCTCCCTTTCTGTGCCCTCTGAGAGATCCCTCTCCATGATCACCCAGTCTGCCTGTCCTTTTCTGCCTCCTTCATCTTTCCGCAGATAATAAAAATTATTTTCACTGAAAAACCAGCTGTACCTGTCTTTTTTCCTTCTTTTTTCCACGGGAATTTTTTTCACAGCTCCGCCGGAAACTGCCCCTTCCCACACCGCTCCTCCAGAGACTGCTCCCCCGGATACCGCACCGCCGGAGACGGCCCCTCCAGAAACTGCCCCTTCTCTGGAACGTCCGGCAAACTCACCGCCGCAGCCGGCAAAAAAACAAGCCGCCAGAAAAATACATAAAAGATATCCCGCTTTCTTTTTCATTCAGATTCCTCCCTGATAATAGTACAAAAATGCCTTACCATTCTGAATCTTCTAATTTTTCTTTTCTTCAAAACGTACGGCATCTTCTCCCTCCTAGTATAATAATGGTGTAGTCAATCAAGACTACTTGGTTAATATGTTTCTT
>CAJUFM010000007.1 GCA_910585745.1 uncultured Eubacterium sp.
AGAAAGTGTCTTGTGCGTTATTTTATTTTTCAAAAAGTTGTAAAGTGGTGTAAATTTGTATAATTGAAAAGAATGTAGGATGCGATTTTCCGAGAACTTTAGTTCTTTAGAAGCCCTCTAGTCTTACGAAGGAGGGTGATGCCCTATGAGCGTGATGGAAGTTCTTACATTATTGCTTGTGCTGTTTGCGGCTCTGTCTTACATAGACAATCATAAAAAGAAATAGCATCCCTACCGCCTAAAGTGAGGATGCTATTCTTTATAGTTTCTAATTACTGAGGGCAATCGGAGATTCAATTCCGATTACTTCTAAGTAAATTATACACCAGAGCTGCTTGATTTTCAAGTGGCTCTTTCCATTTTCAATCCCATCAACTCTCCCTGTTATCGCAATATTCCCCATACTTCTCATCCACTAACTGGTCGATATAGCCTTTGCTGAAAAGCGGGAACTGCTGTGACACCTCAGCTTTTAAAACTTCCGTTACATGGAAAAAGTTTTCTTCTTCGGATAAAGTATCATCATCAAGAGAGGAGAGATAATCTTCCGTAAAATGTTCATTAATGTACTGCTGAACCTTTTCCACTGCACTTTCTTCTTCGGACACAAGATTTTTGATCCTGGATGCCTTGCGGAAGGAAGAGATGCCAATCAATAAAAATACCGTGAATACGACGACGAGAATGATCATCGAAAAGTTCGTAAACAGTGAGATCACCCCTGCCAGATTGAGTCCGGCAAACAGATAGCCAAGGACAGCAAAGCCGATAAAAGAATAGCCGCTGAACTTTAAGTCGGAATAGGCTTCTTTTTTATTGACATATACGGTGCTCGCTTCGGTCCGAAGGTCGGAGAGCAGTTCCTTGGCCTCTTCCTTCTGGATATCCTCCATCTGTTCATCCAACATCGGCATCAGTTTTTCCAGATCGATCTCATCTGTTTCCTCCAGATTGGCAAAGCCTCGGATGATCTCCAGAGCACGCTCCAGTTCTGGATAGGATACGACAAGATCAAAACCGTCGTTTTCCTCCCGGGGGATCAGTCCACAGGTCTGCAGACCGGAAAACCGGAAAAAGCGGATAAATTTGTTACCAACAGCCTCGTCGGTGACAGAGCCGATCACCTGAGGCGCATCTTTATCAATTTCAACCGGAAGTTCCTCCACCAGTTCACAACCACAATCTACACATGTAGAAACTCCGTCGATATATTCATTTCTGCATTTTGGACACCACATAATAAGATGTATCTCCTTTCGTATAAACAATTTAAGATGTATTAATAGTAGCATAGAGCAGGCAAAAAAGCAATTTTTTTCTTGTCGGGATATGGGAGGAATGGTATACTGTTGTAATGACTAAAAAGGAAGAGGTGCACTATGGCATTTAAACATAAACGAAAGCTGGCGCTGCCGGATGAGATTCTTTTGAGTATCGAAAAACCGGCGAGATATACTGGCAATGAAATCAATATGGTAAAGAAGGATCCCCGGTCTGTCCAGGTGCGGTTTTGTATGTGTTTTCCAGATGTATATGAGATCGGCATGTCCCACCTGGGGATTCAGATCCTGTACGATATGTTCAACAAATGGGAAGATACCTATTGTGAGAGAGTGTACTCTCCCTGGCCGGATCTGGACCAGATCATGCGGGAGCGGAAAATCCCACTTTTTGCCCTGGAGAGCCAGGAACCCATCCGGGATTTTGATTTTCTTGGAATTACACTCCAATACGAGATGTGCTATACCAATATCCTTCAGATACTGGAACTTTCAGGAATTCCTCTTTATGCAAAAGAAAGAACGGTTGAGGATCCTTTTGTGATCTGCGGCGGACCCTGTACCTACAATCCGGAGCCGGTGGCGGATTTTTTTGACCTTGTATACATCGGGGAGGGGGAGACCTCTTACCGGGATCTCCTTGACTGCTATAAAGGATGGAAAAATAGAGGCGGTGACCGGCGGGAATTTCTGGAGGCTGCGGCAGGTGTGGAGGGAATATATGTCCCATCTCTTTATGATATAGAGTACCATACCGACGGCACTATAAAGGCAGTGGTCCCCAACAGTCCGGCGGCGCCTGCGAAAGTGAAAAAACAGGTGGTGGCAGACTTAACCCACACTTATTATCCGGAAAAGCCCCTTGTACCTTATATAAAAGCAACCCAGGACCGGGTGGTGCTGGAGATCCAGCGGGGATGCATCCGGGGCTGCCGGTTCTGCCAGGCGGGAATGATCTACCGTCCCATCCGGCCTAGAGATCTGGAACACTTAAAGGAAATGGCAGTAAAAATGTTAGACAATACCGGTTATGAAGAGATCACATTAAGTTCTTTAAGTTCCAGTGATTATAAAGAACTGGCAGAGCTGGTATATTTTCTGATCGAAGAGTGTCAGGAGCGAAAGATCAATATTTCCCTGCCTTCCCTGCGCATCGATGCCTTTTCCCTGGATGTGATGAGCCGGGTTCAGGATGTGAGAAAAAGCAGCCTGACCTTTGCGCCGGAAGCAGGTTCCCAGCGGATGCGAAACGTGATCAACAAAGGGCTGACAGAGGAAGTGATCTTAGAGGGCGCCTGGGAGGCATTTCAGGGGGGCTGGAACCGGGTGAAGCTTTACTTTATGTTAGGGCTTCCGGGGGAGCGGCTGGAGGATATCGAAGAGATTGCAGTGCTGGCAAATAAGATCGCGGCAAAATACTTTGAGCTTCCGAAGGAAGAGCGGCATGGCAGACCGGAGATCGTGGCGAGTTCCTCCTTTTTTGTTCCCAAACCCTTTACCCCATTCCAGTGGGCGCCTATGGACACAGCGGAAAGTTTTGAGAACAAAAGACGTTTCCTGCTTGGAAAGGTAAAAGAGCAGATCAACCAGCGGTCCATCCGCTATAACTGCCACGATGCCGTGACCTCGGAACTGGAAGGGCTCTTTGCCAGAGGTGACAGAAAACTGGCAAAAGTGATTGAAGACGCCTATCGTCAGGGCTGTATCTTTGACGCCTGGACCGATTATTTCCGGGAAGAGATCTGGGAACAGGTGCTGGAAAAAAATCATGTGTCCAGGGATTTTTACAATTACAGAGAGCGGGAAAAAGACGAAATCTTCCCCTGGGATTTTATTGATATCGGGGTTACCAAAGAGTTTCTCTGGCGGGAATACGAAAATTCCAGAAGAGAGCAGGTCACACCAAACTGCAGGCAGAAGTGCAGCGGCTGCGGAGCGATGCGCTTTGGGGCCGGAGTCTGTCTGGAACAGACATCATAATATGCAAGAAAGGTCGTAATAAATATTGAAGACGAGAATGCGATTCACAAAGACAGGTTCCCTCAAATTTATCGGTCATTTGGACTGTATGCGTTTTTTTCAGAAAGCCATCCGCCGCGCCAAGCTGGATGTGGCATATTCCCAGGGATTTAATCCCCATCAGATCATGAGCTTTGCTTCCCCGTTGAGCGTGGGGCTGACTAGTGATGGAGAATATATTGACATTGAATTCAACTCCCTGCCGGACATGCCTTTAGATGAACTTGCAAAAAAACTGAGCCAGTTTATGACGGAGGAGCTTTTTGTGACGGAAATTCAGTTGCTTGAAGATAACTTGAAGACTTCTATGGCATTGCTGAATGCCTGTGATTATGTGATCCAGTTAAAAGACGGCAGAACATTTTCTTCCAATACTATGCCGGAAGCAGAATTTTCCCTTCGGGAGAGCTTTACGAAATTTATGGAACAGGAGCAGATTCTCATCCTTAAGAAAACCAAAAAAAGTGAAGCTGAGATTGACTTAAAGCCGCTGATCCTTTCCTATGCTTTTTCCAGGGAAGAATTTGAAAGGGTCTGTCCTGGGATACCAGAGGAGTTAAACAATGAATATGACAGCGAAGAAGAGCTTTACTTAAAGCTGGTTTCTGGCAGTGTGACAAACATCAAGCCGGAGCTGGTACTGGAGGCTTTTATGAACTACATGAACCTCAGCTTAAAGCCATACTCCTGTCAGATCCACCGGATCCAGATGTACTTTAATGAAATGTGAGGGTGCTGGTATGAAGCAGTTAGCAGTCATAGAAAAAGACCATTGTTATATATCCGCTGTTCTGGAAGACCAGCAGCTGGATAACGTGATCGTGGAGGAGACCAGTGAGGACTCCCTTTTGGCAGGAGATATCTACGTCTGCCGGGTGAGCCACATTGTTCAGAACATCAATGCCGCCTTCGTGGAAGTTCAGAAAGATGTTATGTGTTATCTTCCCATGGAGAAAAAAAAGGGAACCTCGGAGAAAATAGTACAGGGAATGGAATTTGCCGTCCAGGTAAAAAAAGCGGCAGTTAAGTCCAAACAGGCGGTGGTATCAAGAAAACTTGAATTTGCGGGCAGATTTGCCGTGGTGACCACAGAAAATCTCTCACGGAGCATTTCATCTAAGATCAGTGATCCAAAGGAACGGCAACGGCTGGATGATATCTTAGAGGAACTAGGGAGAGAATGCCAGGAAGCTGGTGTGGGAATTATTTTGCGGACCAGCTGTTCCAGAGCTGACAGAGAGCAGATCCTGTCCGAGTGCCGTCAGCTGATCCAGGAAGCCCAGGACGTCCTTCAAAAAGCAGGGAACCGCACCTATACCACCAGGCTCTACCGCTCTCAGCCGGAATTTATCAAATTCCTGGCTTCAGAAGCGGAATCTTTCAGTCGGATCATAACCGATGTGCCGGAAGTATTCCACCGCTTAGAGAGCTATTCAGGGCTGGAACCGGAACAACTTCAGTTTTATGAGGATTCCTCCTATTCTCTGGACAAGCTTCTTGGCATCAGCAGCAAGTTAGCGAAAGCACAAAAAAAACATGTCTGGCTCAAAAGCGGAGGCTCCCTCGTGATCGAACCTACGGAGGCGCTTACTGTCATAGATGTAAACACCCAGAAAGCGGTAGCGGGCAAGCGAAACAGTGAGACCACCTTTTTTAAACTGAATATGGAAGCGGCAAGAGAAGCCGCCAGGCAGATACGGATCCGGAATATCTCTGGCATAATACTAATTGATTTTATTGATATGAAAGAAAAATCAAAGATCAGGGCATTGCTTCAGGAACTTGAAAATGCCTTCTTGAATGACCAGGTCAAGACTACAGTTGTAGATATTACCCGTCTTGGTCTGGTTGAGATCACCCGGATGAAAGTGCGCAAACCCTTATCAGCGTTTTGCATAAAGGATTCTTATGAATAATTGTTTTTCTGGGCAGGATGACGAAAATCCGAAGATTGTTAAAATAAAAACAAAAAATACTTGCCCCAGATTTTTATTATGTTATAATAGGTTCGGAATAGATTTAGAAAATGAATCGAATTTGGAAGGAGCAAATGAAAATGGCAAACATGAATGATTGTCCAGAAAAGCAGCCGCTGACAAATGAGTATTTAGAAAAAATGAATGCTTATTGGCGTGCCGCTAACTATTTGGCAGCAGCACAGCTTTACATGCTTGACAACCCCCTTTTACGTGAACCTCTTACAAGAGATCAGGTAAAGAAAAAAATTGTAGGCCACTGGGGAACTGTCCCTGGTCAGAACTTTGTTTACACTCACTTAAACAGAGCGATCAAAAAATATGACTTAGACATGATCTTAATCTCAGGTCCTGGTCATGGCGGAAACTTCTTTGTAGCGAACTCCTATCTGGAAGGTCACTACAGTGAAATTTATCCGAACGTAAGTGAAGATATTGAAGGTATGAAGAGACTCTGCAAGCAGTTCTCTTTCCCTGGCGGTATTTCCAGCCACGTGGCACCAGAGACTCCTGGTTCCATCAACGAAGGTGGAGAGCTTGGTTATTCCATCGCTCACGCATTCGGTTCTGTATTTGACAATCCGGAACTGATCACAGCAACCATCGTAGGAGATGGTGAAGCTGAGACAGGTCCTCTTGCCACAGCATGGCATTGTAATAAATTCCTGAATCCGGTTACTGACGGAGCTGTTCTTCCGATCCTTCATCTGAATGGATACAAGATCAGTAACCCAACTATTTTCGCACGTATTTCCCACGATGAAGTGGAGAACTTCTTCCGTGGATGCGGCTGGGAGCCAATCTTCGTTGAGGATGAAATGAGCAGCCCAGAGTACATCATGAACATGCACAAAAAGATGGCAGAAGCACTGGACGCTGCTATTGAAAAAATCAAAGGAATCCAGAAAGATGCCCGTGAAAACGGAAACAAAGAGCGTCCGATGTGGCCAATGATCGTACTTCGCACACCAAAGGGATGGACGGGACCGAAGTTCGACGACAACGGAAACAAGATTGAAGATTCTTTCCGTGCCCATCAGGTACCGATCACCATGGAGAAGCCGGAGCATCTGGATCAGCTCAAAGAGTGGCTCTTAAGCTACAAGCCGGAAGAACTCTTTGATGAAAATGCGCAGCTTATTCCGGAACTGAAGGCTCTGACGCCGGACGGCGACGCAAGGATCAGTGCCAACCCACATGCCAACGGCGGTCTGCTTCTGAGAGATCTTCGTCTCCCTGATTTCCGTGAGTACGGCGTAGAAGTACCAAGTCCTGGTGCGGTAGAAAAACAGGATATGATCGAGCTGGGTGCCTTTGTTCGTGATATCTTTAACCTGAACGAAGAGACAAAGAATTTCCGTATCTTCGGACCAGACGAGACGATGTCTAACCGTCTGTATCATGCATTTGAGGCAACAAACCGTGACTGGAACGGCATTAAATATGATGACGATGAATTCCTTGCCAACGACGGACGTATCATGGACTCCATGCTCAGCGAGCATATGTGCGAGGGATGGCTGGAAGGTTACCTTCTCACAGGCCGTCACGGATTCTTTGCCAGCTACGAAGCATTTATCCGTGTCGTAGATTCCATGGCAGCACAGCACGCAAAATGGCTGAAAGTTACTTCCGAGCTTCCTTGGAGACAGAAGATTGCTTCCTTGAACCTTCTTCTTACATCCAACGTATGGCAGCAGGACCACAACGGATTCACCCATCAGGATCCAGGTTTCTTAGACCATATCGCCAACAAAAAGGCCGACGTTGTTCGTATGTATCTGCCACCAGATGCAAACTGTCTGCTTTCCTGCTTCGACCACTGTATCCGAAGCAAGAACTACGTGAACGTGATCGTAGCTTCCAAGCACCCAAGCCATCAGTGGCTGACGATGGAGCAGGCTGTAAAACACTGTACCCAGGGTATCGGTATCTGGGAGTGGGCTAGTAACGACCAGGGCGAAGAGCCGGATGTGGTACTTGCATGCTGCGGTGATACACCGACCAAGGAAGCACTGGCTGCTGTTACGATCCTTCGTGACAACATTCCAGACCTTAAGATCCGTTTTGTCAACGTAGTTGACCTTATGAAACTTGAGTCCAGCTTTAAGCATCCTCACGGAATGACTGATGCAGAGTATGATTCCATCTTTACAAAAGATAAGCCGATCATCTTTGCATTCCACGGTTATCCGACGATGATCCATGAGCTGACTTACTATAGAACAAACCGTAACCTTCATGTATTCGGTTATCAGGAAGAGGGTACGATCACCACTCCATTTGACATGAGAGTGCAGAATAAGATCGACCGCTTCAACCTGACTAAGTCAGTTGTACACAATCTTCCACAGTTAGGAAACAAAGGTTCTTTCCTGATCCAGAAGATGAACGATATGCTCGTTGCCCACAAGCAGTACATCCATGAAGAAGGGCTTGACCTTCCGGAAGTACGCGACTGGGTATGGCATACACCAGACAATAAATAATTTGATCCCAGGGTCAAAAAGCCAGACAGCCTTATCATGTTTGCGTGATAAGGCTGTTTATTCGTGTTTCACATCCTTTGGGGATGGAGGGAGTCATTTGCGTAAGCAGCTCAAATCCGTGTCATTTAGCTAAGAAAAATAACTTCCCATCAGATTTTCCTTGTATCTTTTCTGGAAGAATAGTAAGATAGAAGAAAAGATAACTTGACGGCGTCAATTTGACACCAATGTCGAGCTAGGATAACAGGAGGAACAATCCTTGGAAAAAACATTTGCGATACTTATCGATTCCGATAATATATCTGCCCAGCATATCCCATATATCATAGATGAGATCAACAATTACGGTTCCATCACATATCGGAGAATGTATGGAGATTTTACAAGTTCCCAGATGAACAAATGGAAAAAAGTCGTATCAGAATACTCTTTGACGCCGATCCAGCAGTTTCAGAATACCACGGGCAAAAACGCCACAGACTCTGCTCTTATCATAGATGCCATGGATATTTTATATACTGGAAATGTCCAGGGATTCTGTCTGGTCTCATCCGACAGTGATTTTACCAAGCTGGCAAGCCGATTGAGAGAGGCAGGTAAATTTGTGATCGGCATGGGAGAGAAGAAGACTCCGGCGGCTTTTCGTAATGCCTGCAATGAATTTAAATATCTCAATATTCTGTCTGGCGCTTCCCAGGCATCAGCAGAAGACGATACCGTTGCCGGCTCCCGTAAGATCAGTAAGATCATTGAAGATATTCTTGAAATCATCACTACCAATGAAAACAAGGGAAAAGAGACAGGGTTAGGAGAGATCGGCTCATCTCTGACAAAACGGTATTCTGATTTTGATGTCCGGAATTATGGATACAATTCTCTCTCCAAGTTTATTGAGAGCATGGAACAATTTGAGCTGGTTCAAAACAAAACATCCATAAAAGTACTGATCCGAAATGATATCAGTGAGATCAAAGACCATGTGTTTAAAATCCTTTCAAAGCCAAAGAATCAGAAAGGGATCCTTTTGAGCAAGCTGGCAGACGAATTGTATAAATATACGCCAAACTTTACAGCAAAAAAGTTTGGTTACTCAACCTTTCTCAAGTTTGTACAGGATATAAAGGGGATTGAAGTCAAAGAAAACAAAGAAGATACGCAGAAATATGTGTTTCTAAAAAAAGTTTGAAAAAAAGCTAGCTGGGTGGTTACTACAAAGGTAGTATTGGATACAATGTTCGTCTATCGACATATGAAAGGACTATTCATGGCAATTCTTTAATTGTTTTGTTGTAATTATCATTTGACTAAGGTATCATATAAAGTACTAACAACAAATTTATACCCAAACAGATATAACTAACTTTTTATGCATAGAATAAATTAAAATAACTTTAGAGTAGGAGAAGATTATTATGGCAGATATTTTTCAAGCAGAGAAAGAAACATATGAAATTGATGTACCTAAGGAAAAGCGGTACTTGAATTCAATGTCGTATGATTATTCAGTACAATATTTATATGACCTCATGCATAACGGAAAAATTGTTTTGGAAGTTCCTTTTCAACGAAAACAAATATGGAAAAGTGATAAATCTTCATCATTGATAGAATCGATTATTATGAATGTGCCAATTCCTCCTTTATATTTTGCAGAAGAAGAAAATGGGAAGTGGCTTGTTTTAGATGGATTGCAAAGATTATCAAGTATAAAGAACTTTTATGATAATGAATTTTCTTTATGTAAATTAGAAGTTTTAGGCGAATTGAATACACGAAAGTACAAAGATTTACCGCCTAAATCAAAGAGTTTGTTAGATGATGGAATGTTACGTGTAAATGTTATTAAAAAGGATTCGCACAGAGACATTAAATATGACATTTTTATGCGACTAAATCGTGGTGCTGTTACTTTGAATTATCAAGAATTAAGGAACTGTATGTATCGTGGTAATTTGAATGATGCAGCAAAAGAGTTGTGTAATGAAAATTCTGATTTTTTAAAGATTCTGAAACAAAAAAAGCCACATCAGAGATATCTGGATGTAGAATTTATTATTAGGTATTTCGCAATAAGTGATAATATTGCCATAGATCCTAATGGCGATGTTTATTTAAAAGGATATAAAGGTAAGTTAGTTCAGTATCTTAATGAATATATGGATACCCATAAAAATTGTACTTTAGAGGAAAAGCAAAACTATAAGGAACGATTTAACACAACAATAGAGAAAGTCGTAACAGTTTTTGGCGTAGATAAAGCATTTAGGGATATTAGCTCTGATAATAATAAAATATATAAAACTATTGCTGATTTTGTAATGCCGAGTCTTGAACGTATGAATAAAGAATATATAAACAAAAATAAAGGAGTGATTTTTAGTCGTCTAATTGAATTTTTGAAGAACGATGATATTAAAGACTCACTTTCAAAAAGAACATCTGATAAAGATATTGTTAATTTGAGAATAAAAATGTGGTTTAAGGAGTTTGAGGATGGCATATCATTATGAAGCAACCTCAGATTTTGAAGACAGTATATCTGAGGTCGACACACTTTTAGAATTAGCAGTTTCTGATGATAATAATCGTGTTTTGTTTTTAAAACTTGCTATAGTATCCGCAGTTACAAAATTTCAGGTTTTTGTGGAGAAGATACTTAAAGAATTTCGATTTGAATTAAATGATAAACCGAGCCATAAACTTTCAACTTATATGAAAATGAATTCATTAAGGCTTAGTTTAAATGAAGGAAATGCTCTTATCGGTTTGACAAAGCATAAGCATTTCACAGAGGAAAAGAAAAATAAAATCGTTCAATTTATTCAGTCAATATCATATTTGTCAAATGATAATAGTCCAATTGATAATGATTTTCAGTTTTCCACAAAATATCCATTAGGGAGAACTGGAAAAAAAGAGTTAATTGATTTGTTAAAACAAATTGATGGTGATGAAAATCCTTTTGATAGTTTTGGAAGTGAACGGTTTGACAATTTAGACTCTGTACTACAGACAAGACATAATATTATTCATCAGGATCGATTTAACGGAACTGAAACTACAGTAAAGGATAATCTTGATTTTTTGAAGGATTTAGTAATCTATATTGATGAATATCTTGCCTCAAAAATAGAAGATATTAGTAACACTATATGAGATTTTGATTTTTTTCATACCAAAAATATTTTACTAATTACATAAGCAATTGACAACCCCGGCTTCTCATATTATAATGTAAAAAAATGTGGAGGTGCGGAATGATCATTAAATAATTTACAAAAAACAGCAGACACGATCAGTGCCCGGAATAACCAGGGTGTTATTGTGATGCCGATTGTAGATTATTTATATTTCCGCCTTGATGACATATGCAAGTATGACGAAAATCTTGTCTTTGATATTTTCGTTGTACGGATTTTGGTACTCATATAGGTGAACGATATCTGCTTTCGGTATTTTCCGGGGCAGATTTTTTTATGTGAAGAGTTACCAAAAAAAAAATGAGGTGAGCATATGTTACAAATAAAAGAACTTACTATTACTTACAAAAAAGACTTGCGTAAATTGATCTCCGGATTGTCTTTTGTGCTGAATCCGGGGGATAAGGCAGCCATCATTGGAGAAGAAGGGAACGGTAAATCTACTTTGATAAAATTGCTCTATGATGAGAAGCTGGTGGAAGATTATGTGGAATACTCCGGAGAGATCCTGCGGAATAACAGTGTAATAGGATATCTCCAGCAGGAACTGGAGCAGTCAGACAAAGAAATGACCATCTATGAATTTATGACACAGGAAGCTGGATTCTATGAAATGGAGGGAAAAGAACTGGCGGGTATGGCAAATCGTGTGGGAATCCTGCCGGATCTGTTATATTCCTGTCAAAAAGTTGATACCCTGTCCGGCGGAGAAAAGGTAAAACTGCAGATGATCCGTCTCTTGTGTAAAAGACCAGATATACTTCTGCTGGATGAGCCCTCTAATGATATCGATCTGGAAACGCTGGAATGGCTGGAGCAGTTTATCCTTCACTGGGAAGGAGCTATTTTGTTCATTTCCCATGATGAAACCCTGCTGGAGAGGACTGCAGACCGAATCCTCCATTTGGAGCTGCTCAAGAAAAAGAAAGAAGCAAAACATACTATCTGTAATACCGGATATGAAGAATATATCAATTCCAGACAGCATCAATTGGCAAAACAGGAACAGCTGGCAAAAAATGAGAGGAGTGAGTACAAGGCACAGCAGGATCGGCTTCGCCGCATCGAGCAAAAAGTAGCCCATCAGCAGAATACGATTTCCAGGCAGGATCCCCACGGCGCGAGGCTGTTAAAAAAGAAGATGAAGGCTGTTAAATCATTGGCACACCGGTTTGAGAAAGAAGCAGCCGAAATGACAGAAATACCAGATACAGAAGAAGCTATTTTTCTTAAATTTCATAGCAGGGAAAAAGTCCCCAATGGGAAGACCATTTTACAACTAAATCTAAAGGAGCTCTGGGCAGGAGAAGAATTGCTGGCAGAAAATATAGAACTCTGGATAAAAGGAAGGGAGAAGGTCTGCCTGATCGGTAAAAATGGTGTGGGAAAGACCACCCTTCTAAAGATCATTGCAGAAAAACTATCGGAACGGGACAGTATTCACGCCGCTTACATGCCACAGGATTACAGGGATCGGATGGACTTTGAAAGTACTCCCGCTTCCTTTCTGTCCCAAACTGGAGATAAGGAAGAGCTGACCAGGATCCATACATTTCTCGGCAGCCTCAAGTTCACTGCAGAGGAAATGAACCGTCCGATCCGGGAACTTTCTGGCGGTCAGAAAGCAAAACTGTTTTTACTCCATCTTTGCATGAGCGGAGCAAATGTCCTGGTCTTAGATGAACCAACCAGAAACCTTTCCCCCTTGTCCAATCCTGTGATCCGTCAGCTGTTAAAGGACTTTGATGGTGCGATCATCAGTGTTTCCCACGACAGGAAATATATCGCAGAAGTATGTGACACGGTCTATGAATTGACAAGGAAAGGGTGCAGGCAGATAACTTACCATTAACCTGGTTTGATGGTGCGAATCTGCTCCCCCCAAAAAAATAAGTTGAGTAAAAAACGGCGCAGCGTTGGCTATGCCGTAATTTTAAGGGAGCTGGGAAACCAGCTCCCAAAGTGCGTAATGGGCTTTTCGATAGGGCAACTTTGTAAATAAGACGATTGTAAACAAAGTGTCTTTATGGTATACTGAAAACATGATAAACAGCAGGAAAATAACGGTTGACATAACATAGTATTCCATGTTATACTTCAATAGTATGCCGCACAACGAGGTATAGTTCTGCCCATTTTTTGTAAATGAGACAGGCACCATAGTTGGCGAGTAAAATGAAGGAGGTGCTATATGTACGCAATTATAGCAACCGGTGGTAAACAGTATAAAGTTGAAGAAGGCGACGTGATCAAGGTGGAAAAACTTGGTGTGGAAGCCGGAGAAACCGTTACTTTTGATCAGGTACTTGTTGTCAGTGACAAAGAGACCAAGGTTGGTACACCGACTGTAGCAGGAGCTTCTGTAACTGCAACTGTAGTTTCAGAAGGAAAAGCAAAAAAAGTAATTGTCTACAGGTATAAAAGAAAAACCGGATACCATAAGAAAAATGGTCACAGACAGCCATTTACCCAGGTTAAGATTGAAAAGATCAGTTGCTAATTCGTTGAAGTTGCATAATCTTTAAGTAAATTCTTAACTTAAAAGAGGGTGTATCTTATGATACAGATTCATATTAAGAAGTCAGAACATGGTAACATAATTGGTTTTCATGTATCCGGTCATGCCGGATTTTCTACACATGGAACAGATGTGGTGTGTGCAGGGGTTTCCGCTCTGGTGATAAACTGTATCAATTCTGTGGAACAGTTTACCGATACCCGTTTTGACCTGAGTCAGAACGAAAGTGCCGGAGTTATTGATTTTACCTGCAAAACTCCAGTGGATGACAAGGCAATGCTCTTGATCCGTTCTATGCTTTTTGGTATAAAAGAGATAGAAAATACCTATGGGAATGAATATGTTACTTTACATGAATGATTGAATGTTAGGAGGGAAATATCATGATGAAAATGAACCTTCAGTTATTTGCTCACAAAAAGGGAATGGGTTCTACAAAGAACGGTCGTGACTCCGAGTCCAAGAGACTGGGTGCGAAAAGAGCAGACGGACAGTTCGTTTTAGCTGGAAATATTCTTTACAGACAGCGTGGTACAAAGATCCATCCAGGTATAAACGTTGGAAAAGGTGGAGATGATACACTGTATGCACTGGTTGACGGTGTTCTTCGTTTTGAAAGAAAAGGAAGAGACAAAAAACAGGCAAGTGTTTATCCAGTAGAGACTAAATAAGTTGTTTTAAATAAGACTTAGGGCTGTCATGTATTTGGCAGCCTTTTTATCTTATGGGAAAGTTCTTAATTCGCGGAGCAAAACAATTTACGTTCGTGGTATAGAAAAAGGAGGCATACATGTTTGCAGACCAGGCAAAGATATATATTCGATCCGGCAAAGGCGGTGACGGTCATGTTAGTTTCCGCCGGGAATTATATGTACCGGCAGGAGGACCGGACGGCGGCGACGGAGGCAGAGGCGGAGACCTGATCTTTGAGGTGGATTCCGGCCTCAATACATTAAATGAATTCAGGCATATACGAAAATATTGTGCAGAAGACGGAGAACCTGGCGGCAAAAAGCGCTGCCATGGCAGAGATGGAAAAGATCTGATCGTTAAAGTCCCTGCTGGCACCATTGTGAAGGAGGCGGGCTCCGGTCAGGTCATCACAGATATGTCCTACGAAAACACAAGAGAGGTCATCTTAAAGGGCGGAAGAGGCGGCAAAGGAAACCAGCACTATGCAACACCGACGATGCAGGCACCTAAGTATGCCCAGCCCGGCAGGCCGGCTATGGAGCTGGAAGTAATACTGGAATTAAAAACTATCGCTGATGTGGGACTGGTAGGGTTTCCCAATGTAGGAAAATCTACTTTCCTATCCCGCGTGACCAATGCCCGCCCCAAGATCGCCAACTATCACTTTACTACCTTAAATCCAAATCTGGGCGTCGTAGACCTGGAAGGGACAGATGGTTTTGTTATTGCGGATATTCCAGGATTGATCGAGGGCGCTTCTGAGGGAATCGGTCTGGGACATCAGTTCCTCAAACACATCGAGCGGACAAGAGTTATGATCCACATGGTGGATGCAGCCTCCACAGAGGGACGTGATCCCATCCAGGACATCAAGCTCATCAATGAGGAACTTCGTGCCTATAGTGAAGAGGTTGCTTCTCGTCCCCAGGTGATCGCTGCTAACAAGATTGATTGTTTTTACGGGGACGAAGAGGAGACTGTACTGACACTCCTGAGGGAAGAATTTGAACCTCAGGGGGTTAAAGTATTTCCCATTTCGGCGGTTACAGGCAGCGGAGTAAAGGAACTATTATACTATGTCAAAAACATGCTGGATGAAATCAAAGAAGAAAAGATCGTCTTTGAAAAAGAGTATCTGATCCAGGAACCAGATTTCCGGGATGAGCCCTATTCGGTATTTCAGGATGAGGAGGGCATTTATCACATCGAAGGACCTCGGGTGGAACGGATGCTTGGCTATACCAATCTGGATTCGGAAAAAGGGTTTGAATTTTTCCAGAAATTTATAAAAAATAATGGCATGCTGGAAGAACTTGAAGCACTCGGTATAGAGGACGGTGATACTGTCGAGATTTATGGATGGAGTTTTGAATATTTCCGCTAAAGCGGCTAACCAATTATCCTACGCGAATATATCAGAGACTTATATTTCGCCTGTCCAGGCATTTAATATTTGATAAAAGAAAGGACAATCCTATGACTAGCAAACAAAGAGCATACCTTAAAGGTCTTGCCATGAAGATCAATCCGATCCTGCAGATTGGTAAATCTTCTATTACGCCAGAATTTACTATAGCTGTAGATGAAGCGTTGGAAGCAAGAGAGCTCATTAAAATACATGTACTGAAAAACTGCTTTGATGATCCCAGAGGAATGGCAGAGACCATCGCAGAGAGAACACATTCCGAGGTAGTTCAGGTGATCGGGAAAAAAATCGTATTATACCGGGAGTCGAAAGACAAAAAACAGATTGAGCTGCCCAAATAGAATCGTGATTAAAATAAGTTCAAAAGAACTTATAAGCGAGTTTTTGCAAAACCCGGCATGCACAAAAACCGTGTGCAAATATTATGATAAAATAAGTTCTAAAGAACTTATTGGCAAGTTGCTTCGCAACTCGGCATGCACAAAAACCGTGTGCAAAAATTATGATAAAATAATGTAGAGATGGTGATTATGATCTATGGCTAAAATAGGACTCATGGGGGGGACCTTTAACCCCATACACAACGTTCATCTAAGTATGGCAGAAGAGGCCAGAACCCAGTACCAGCTGGATGAGGTTCGTTTTATGCCATCAAAAAATCCACCCCATAAGAATAAGCAGGGAATTGCATCGGATTCTCACCGGAAACGGATGATTCAGCATGCCATTCAGGATCATCCTCATTTTACTTTTTCTGATCTTGAATTAAAGAGAGAAGGTATCACCTTCACCAGAGACACCCTGGCATATCTCACAGAGACATGTCCTGGAGACCAATTCTATTTTATACTCGGCGGAGACTCTCTGGCTTCGTTGGAAAGCTGGAAGGAACCGGCATATATATTTAGCCGCTGTCACATTCTGGCTGCCAACCGGGGAGATATCTCAGAAAATAAAATAACAGAATGGATACAATATTATCAGGAAAAATATGGAGCACGAATATCGGAGATTCAGATGCCGCCACAAAGGATTTCTTCTGAAATGATCCGGAACAAGCTGGCATCGGGCTGTGACGTAAGTACTTACTGCCCTGTACCAGTAACACAATATATACGGTTTCATGGCCTGTATGGTTGTGATCGGCTGTTACAGGAAAAACCGGAATCTCCGATGAAGATATCTGATATGTATGCCTGCCTCTCTGCCTGTCTCAAACCAAAACGCTATATTCATACGCTGGGGGTGGCAATGACGGCAGCCAATCTGGCGGCAGTACACGGCTGTGACTGCACCCAGGCATACACCGCCGGGCTGCTTCATGACTGCGCTAAATATCTGACTGGAAAAGAACAGATCGCGGCTTGTCAGGAAGCAGACATTTCACTGACGAAAGTAGAAATGGAAAATACAGCCTTGATCCATGGCAAACTGGGCGCTTATATTGCTAAGACCAGATATGGGATCCAGGACAGAGAGATTTTATCTGCCATCACCTGGCACACAACGGGAAAACCCAAAATGACGCTTTTAGAGAAAATCATTTATCTGGCGGATTATATGGAGCCTGGCAGAGCAATGAACTGTAAACCGTATTCGCTGGCGCAGATCCGCAGGACAAGTTTTAAAAATCTTGACAGGGCTCTGTTCATGGTATTGGAGTGCTGTGTAAAGTACCTGGAAAAATCAGGCGCTCCTATTGATCCGCAGACAATCGATACTTACAAATACTATCGAAATAAAATGGACTGAAAACAGAATTGATATAGAATATTTTTAAATGGAGGAAAGAACATGCTGAATTCAAAAGAAATGGCAAGAATAGCATACGATGCTCTGGATGAAAAACTGGGAAAGGATATCCGGATCATAAAGATTGATGAAATCTCTGTTATTGCAGATTACCTGATCATTGCCAACGGGAATAATGGTCCTCAGATCACCGCAATGTTAGATAATGTGGAACTTAAAATGCATGAAAATGGCATCGACAGCAAACGGATCGAGGGAAATAAAAATTCTACATGGATCCTGATGGACTACCGTGATGTGATCGTGCATATTTTTTCACCGGAAGACCGGCTTTTTTATGATCTGGAACGTATCTGGAGAGACGGAAGAACCGTAGAGCGCGAAGAGCTGAATTGACCGCATCTATAGACAATAAGCAGGGAACCCAGGGAAAACCGTTCCCTGCTTATTTGTTTGATATTCCTGCAAAAAGATACCAGCTACATTAAGCGGAAAAGTCCGACGACAATGCCAAGGATCACAACCTGATCTACATAAATCGGCTCCATCGTATCATTTTCAGGCTGGAGACGGTAACGTCCATCTTCTTTATAATATGTCTTAACCGTTGCCGAATCCTCTACCAGTGCTACGACAATTTCACCATTTCTGGCGGTGGGGCTCTGACGTACGATAACCTTATCACCGTCATAAATTCCTATATTGATCATGCTTTCGCCCCGGACATTTAAAATAAACAGATCTCCAGAAGGGAGTTCATCTGCAAGAAGCGGAAAATAGCCGCTGATATTTTCCTCTGCAAAGATCGGCTGGCCTGCTGCCACCGTTCCCAAAATTGGAATATTGCGCATTTCCTTTCTGGTTAAGTTAAAACTATCATCTACGATCTCAATGGCGCGCGGTTTTGTTGGGTCCCGTCTTATGTATCCGTTTTTTTCCAATGTCTCAAGATGGGAGTGAACCGATGAAGTGGATTTTAAATTAACGGCATTACAAATCTCCCTTACAGCCGGGGGATATCCTTTTGTAAGAATCTGTTCCTTTATATACTCTAATATTTCACTCTGTTTGGCAGAAATTCGACCATTACCCATGTTCTGCTACCTCCTGCTTTTTTAATGCAAACAACTGTTTGTATTTATAATATAACACATATTTTTTGTTTTGTCAAACGTTTGTTCTGTGTTTCCTGCTTTTTTCTTTAAATTTTTGTGGACAAATTTTCGTATAATGGTTATAATTATGAAGGAAAGCTTTTTGTAAGGAGATGACAAACGAATGAGTGCAGAAAATAAACAAAAGTTTACAGAAAAATTAAAAACAGATAAAAAATTTCGTTTTGAATTTATAGTGGGGATCTGGTCTGGTTTGATCGCCTGCACACTGCTGGTAGCACTGATATTTATTGCAAAGATTTATTTCTTTAGTGATAAAAGTATTGACAGTGATGAGGTTGCTGACGAAACACCGGCTGTTGTGACCGAACAGGCCGTTGAGCCGGAAAAGACAGATCCGCCATATGATAAAGCTATTATCAACGGTAATGAAGAAGACTTTGAAGACGATGAAGATGATGAAGAAACAGAAGGACTCAAAACAGCGAAAACAGCTTATGCTACTACGGTTGTTAATCTGAGAAGTGAACCTTCCCTTACAGCTTCCGTCATCGCCAAAGTAGCTGCCGGTGACGAGGTGGATATTCTTGAATACGGCAAGGAATGGACCAAAGTATCTTATGATGGAAAAGAAGGTTATATCAGCACGATTTACCTGAGTACAAGTAAGCCGGTATCTGAGCCGATGATGACTCCAAAAGTAACTACAACGACACCAAAACCGACTGTGGCGCCGAAAGCAACAAAACCGCCGAAACCAAAGAAAACAAAAAAACCAAAGCAGCCAGTCAAAACACAAAAACCGGTCAAGACCCAGGAACCTACGGATCCACCTAAGCCGACAACAGTTCCGACGGAGCCGCCGAAACCAACACCGGCTCCGACGGATCCACCGAAACCGACCCAGGCTCCGACGGAGCCGCCTCAGCCAACCCCGGATCAGACAGAAGAAGAACAGTAGCATCCTTTGGGATCAAAAGTTTTCCCTAATGCATACAATAAAATTTAGAAATGGATGAACATAATGGAAGATCAGCTTACACCCATGATGCAAAAGTATCTGGAGACAAAGAACGAATATAAAGATTGTATCCTGTTTTACCGCCTGGGGGATTTTTATGAGATGTTTTTTGAAGATGCCAAATGCGTCTCGAAAGAACTGGAACTTACTCTCACAGGAAAGAGTTGTGGATTAAAAGAAAGGGCACCCATGTGTGGTGTCCCCTTTCATTCTGCGGAGGGGTATATCACCCGCCTGGTATCCAAGGGATACAAAGTGGCTATCTGTGAACAGGTGGAAGATCCTAAACTTGCAAAGGGACTGGTGAAAAGGGAAGTGATCCGGGTTGTCACTCCCGGCACCAACTGCAGCCCGGAAGCACTGGATGAGAGTAAGAATAATTATCTTATGGGAATCGTGTCCACAGGAAACGGGTTTGGCGTATCTGTTGTGGATGTTTCCACGGGAGAATACCTTCTGACAGAAGTAGATACCCCGGGAAAACTTTTGGATGAGATCAATAAGTTCATGCCCTCAGAGATCATATGCAACGACGCATTCTACATATGTGGTATTGACGTGGAAGAATTAAAGGGAAGGCTGGGAATCTCCATCTCAGCTCTGGCTCCCCATTTTTTTGATGAAGAGCTCTGTAAAAAAACTTTGTGCCGTCATTTTTCCATCGCCGCACTGGACGGAATGGGCTTGTCGGATTATTATACCGGAATCATTGCTGCCGGAGCGGTCATGCAATATCTGGTGGAAACCCAGAAGACCTCTCTGGCACATATTTTGTCCCTCGTTCCATACAGTTCCGGAAAATACATGCTGTTGGACCGAAATACGAGACGAAACCTGGAACTGGTAGAGACCCTGCGGGAAAAACAAAAAAGAGGTTCTCTGCTCTGGGTTCTGGATAAGACCAGGACGGCAATGGGGGCAAGGAAACTTCGGACCAGTTTGGAACAGCCTCTGATCGATAAGGAAACCATCCTGCGCAGATACGATGCCATTAATGAATTAAACCAGAACATGATCACCAGAGAGGAGCTCCGGGAATATCTGAATCCGATCTATGACCTGGAACGCCTTTTAAGCAAGATCAGTTATAAATCCGCAAACCCAAGGGATATGATCGCCCTGCTCAGTTCTCTGCAGATGCTTCCTCATATTTTGTTTCTATGTAAAAATTTCAACAGCCAGCTTTTTCATGAGCTGGGCTGTGAACTGGATCCTCTGGAAGACCTGTGTGCCTTGATCTCTTCTGCCATCAATGAGGAACCGCCCCTGGCTCTTCACGATGGCGGTATCATAAAAGAAGGATATGATTCCCAGGTGGACCAGCTTCGGCGGGCAAAATCTGAGGGGAAAACCTGGCTGGCTTCTCTCGAAGCAGAAGAGCGGGAGCATACGGGAATCAAAAATCTGAAAGTGAAATATAACCGTGTATTTGGTTATTATCTGGAGGTAACCAACTCCTACAAAGATCTGGTTCCTGACAACTGGATCCGGAAGCAGACCCTGACGAACTCAGAACGGTATACCACGGAAAAACTCAAGGAATTAGAAGATATTGTACTGGGCGCGGAAGAGAAGTTGTACAATCTGGAGTACCAGCTGTTCTGCCAGATCCGGGATCACATTTTCACACAGGTGGACCGTATCCAGCAGACTGCAAAAGCTATCGCCATGATCGATATGATCACCTCCCTTGCCTATGTGGCAGAAAAGAATAATTATGTACGCCCTGTACTTAATGACCGGGGAATACTGAACATAAAAGAAGGAAGACATCCGGTCATCGAGCAGATGATCGATCACGATATGTTTATTGCCAATGACACCTATCTGGATGAAGATTCCCACCAGCTTATGATCATCACAGGCCCCAATATGGCAGGGAAATCTACTTACATGCGCCAGACAGCTCTTATTGTACTGATGGCTCAGATCGGTTCCTTTGTCCCGGCGGCATCGGCGGATATTTCCTTAGCAGACCGCATTTTCACCAGAGTGGGCGCCTCCGATGACCTGGCCAGCGGACAGAGTACCTTTATGGTGGAGATGACAGAGGTGGCCAATATCCTGCACAATGCAACGAAAAACAGTCTTATTATACTGGATGAGATTGGAAGGGGGACTTCTACCTTTGACGGGCTCAGCATAGCCTGGGCGGTGGTGGAACACATCGTGGGAAAGAAGAACATCGGAGCAAAAACTCTTTTTGCCACCCATTATCATGAACTTACGGAACTGGAGGGTAAATTAGAGGGTGTGCAGAACTGCTGTATTGCAGTAAAAGAGGACGGTGAAGATATAGTATTCCTGCGCAAGATCGTAAAAGGCGGCGCCGATAAGAGCTATGGGATCCAGGTGGCAAAGCTTGCCGGTGTCCCGGAAAGTGTACTGAACCGCGCCAATGAGATCGCTGCCCAGCTGGAGGCAGAGGAGATCAGCCCTATTGCCGCTATAGAAGGAACTGGTGCCGGTTATCGTTCTCCAGAAAAAGAAGCCGCCGTTCCAGGAGAGATGACACAGTTATCTATTTTCGATGCAGTGACCTCTTTCAGCTATGAGGACATATTGTTTGAACTCCGGGATATCGACCTGTCCCATGTCACCCCAATGGATGCCATGAACCTGGTTTACAAATGGCAGAATAAATTGAAAGATAAATGGTGAGAAATAGCCATTCCGGGAATGGAGGATTCCTATGATTCATCTTTTAGATCAGAATACGATAGATAAGATTGCCGCCGGTGAAGTAATCGAACGACCGGCGGCAGTTGTAAAAGAACTTGTTGAAAATGCGATAGATTCCGGGGCAAATGCCATCACCATCGAGATCAAGCAGGGTGGTATTTCCTTCATTCGGATCACAGACAATGGCTGCGGCATTCCGAAAGATGAGATTCCATTGGCTTTTCAGCGCCACGCTACCAGCAAAATATCCACCATCGAAGATCTGCTTCAGGTAAAAAGTCTTGGATTCCGGGGAGAGGCGCTTTCGAGCATCGCCGCGGTATCCCAGGTGGAACTGATCACCAAAGATGCCGATTCCATCATTGGCTGCCGCTATGAGATCCACGGGGGAAGAGAGATCACAAAGGAAGAGATCGGCTGTCCTGACGGAACCACCTTTATTATGAGAAATTTATTTTATAATACACCGGCGAGGGGAAAGTTTCTAAAGACCAATATGACAGAAGGCGGCTATATCAGTGATGTAGTACTCCATTTCATATTGTCCCATCCAGAAGTCCGCTTCAAATTTATCTGGGACGGAAAAATAAAGATCCAGACCTCCGGAAATGGAAATGTAAAGGACAATATTTACAATCAGTACGGACCGGACATTACAAAAGTGCTGCTGCCTGTGGAAGTCAGCCAGAATGGCATGACGCTGACGGGGTTTATTGGCAAGCCGGAACTTTCCAGAGGAACCCGTTCTTTTATGAATTATTATATCAATGGAAGGCATATTAAAAGCCCGGTGATCCAGAAGGGGATCGAGGCTGCCTATCAAGGCTTTTCCATGACAAACCGTTTCCCTTTCACTGCATTATTTCTGGAGATTGACAGTTCCTGTCTGGATGTAAATGTCCACCCCGCAAAAATGGAAGTGCGGTTTACCAATCAGGAAGAAGTATATGAACTGTTCCGTTCCGGACTGCATGGCATATTAAAGCAGGCGACTCTGATCCCGGAGGTTTCCCTGGGAAAAGAAGAAACAGCAAAGAAGGCAGCAAAAAAGACGGTAAGAACTCCAGCGGGGACACCGGAGATACCCAAAACGCCAGAACCATTTGAGACGAAGAGGATCATCCAGACACCGGCTGCCGCAGACTCCATAGCAGCGAAAGCACCGCTAAAAAATACACAGCTCCCGGAAATAAAATACGAACAGCAGTCCTTATTTCAGAACCAGCTGCTTCATGAAGAAGACGCGGTTCCTTTCCGACTGATCGGACAAGTATTCGGCACCTTCTGGCTTATCGAATACAAAGATGAGCTGCTGATCATCGACCAGCATGCCGCCCATGAAAAAGTACTTTATGAAGAACTAATGAAGGAACTGTCGGAGAATCATGTTTACAGCCAGAATCTGCTGACACCGGTGGTGCTCACCCTGACTCACCGGGAAAAGGAAGTGCTGGCGTCCTATCAGGAAGCTTTTACAAATCTCGGTTTTGAAATCGAAGAATTTGGGGGCGATGAATATGCGGTGAAGGCGGTACCTTCCCATTTTCTGCATCTAGCTTCCAGGGAGTTGTTTTACAGTATTTTAGATGAACTTATGGAAAATCCACAGAGGGGGAATACAGAGCTGATCACAGACCGCTGTGCTACGATTTCCTGTAAGGCGGCGGTAAAAGGCAATCACACCCTTTCTTTTTCAGAAGCGGAAAAGCTTATAGAAAAAATGCTGAAAGCGGAAGAACCTTATCACTGTCCCCATGGGAGACCAACTACTATTTCCATGACCAAAAAAGAGTTTGAGAAAAAGTTTAAAAGGATCGTGTAATAATGAATCAAAAACCACTTATCATCCTCACCGGTCCCACGGCGGTGGGAAAGACTGCTGCCTCCATCCAGCTGGCAAAAGCAGCAGGAGGGGAGATCATCTCTGCTGATTCCATGCAGATCTACCAGCAGATGAATATCGGAACGGCAAAGATTACTCCGGAAGAAATGCAGGGAATTCCCCATCATCTGGTGGATGAGATCCCGCCGGATACCCCTTTTCACGTCTATGAATTTAAGAAAATGGCAGAACAGGCCATGCGTGGGATCTGGGAACGTGGACATATACCGGTGGTCGCAGGGGGCACCGGTTTTTATATTCAGGCGCTTCTTTATGACATCGATTTTAACCCGGAGGAAAATCATCACTCTTACCGGGTGAAGTTAGAAGAAATTGCCAATTTAGAGGGGGCGGCTTATCTGCATGACCAGCTGAGAAGCATCGATCCCATTTCTGCAGAATGCATTCATCCCAACAATATAAAGCGGGTCATCCGGGCGCTGGAATATTACCATGAGACGGGGACGCCGATTTCAGCCCATAACCAGCAGCAGAGGACAAAAAGCTCTCCCTACGATTTTATCTATATTGTACTGACCATGAACCGCCAGAAGCTATATGAAAGGATCAACAAAAGGGTAGAGCAGATGTTTGAACAGGGGCTGTTAGAAGAAGCGGAGGCGCTGATAAGGCAGGGCTGCACCAGTGATATGACTTCTATGCAGGCCATCGGATACAAGGAATTATTCCCATACTTTGAGGGGAAGATATCCAGGGAAGAAGCGATGGAGCAGATCCAGAAGGACACAAGACATTTTGCCAAGCGGCAGCTCACATGGTTTCGCAGGGAACGGGATGTATTTTTTCTGGATAAGGATCAATTTGAAGATGACGAAGCAGTGGTTCGTGAAATTCTTCATCTGGCAGAGAAAAGGGGGATTATAAACCATGAGGAATGACAATAATTTATTATATGACATGTATCAGAAAAGCGGTATCAGCAAGCCGGTCCTGGATTATGCCAGTCAGATCTGCAGTACTCTGGAAGAACGTTTCCACGGCATTGACGAGACCGCTGAGTACAATCAGCTCAAGGTCCTGCAGGCATTCCAGGAAAACCGGGTCAGCGCAGAGCACATGAACGGAAGCACCGGCTACGGTTATAACGATGACGGAAGGGACACATTGGAACGGGTGTATGCCCATATTTTCCGCTGCGAGGACGCTCTTGTCCGCTCCCAGATCACCTGCGGCACCCATGCGCTGACTCTTGCCCTGTCAGCAATCCTCCGGCCGGGAGACGAATTGTTTTCTCCAGTGGGCAAACCCTATGATACTCTGGAGGGCATCATCGGTATACACGGCAAAAATGAGCCCGGTTCACTGAAGGAATTTGGCATCACCTATGCCCAGGCGGATTTAAAAGAAGACAGCAGTTTTGATCATGAGGCCATAAAAAATGCACTGAATGACCGGACCAAACTGGTGACGATCCAGCGTTCTAAGGGCTATGCCATGCGAAAAACCCTTTCTGTAAAACAGATCGGAGAACTGATAACATTTATAAAAGAACATGCCCCCCATGTGATCTGCATGGTGGATAACTGTTACGGAGAATTTGTGGAACCAATAGAACCAGCAGAAGTCGGGGCTGATCTTGTGGTCGGCTCCCTGATCAAAAACCTTGGCGGCGGCATAGCGCCGATGGGGGGCTACCTCGCCGGGAGGAAAGATCTGATCGAACTGGCGGCAAACCGGCTGACGGCACCAGGTCTGGGAAAAGAGGTAGGCGCATCTTTGGGAACCAATCCCTCTTTTTATCAGGGACTTTTTTTTGCGCCAACTGTGGTGGCAGGTGCATTAAAATCCGCTATCTTTGCAGCCCATCTTTACGAAGGTCTTGGTTTCACTACCAGTCCTGGCGCGGCAGAAGAGCGCCATGATATTATCCAGGCCGTGGCACTGGGATCCCCGGATCGGATCATAGCTTTTTGTGAGGGAATTCAAGCTGGTTCCCCTGTAGACAGCTATGTGGCACCGGAGCCCTACGCGATGCCGGGATACCACAGCGATGTGATCATGGCGGCAGGCAATTTTATTCAGGGATCCTCTATCGAACTCAGTGCCGATGCCCCTATTGAACCGCCTTACAGCGTTTATTTTCAAGGGGGACTGACCTGGCAGCACGGAAAATTTGGAATATTAATGTCGCTTCAGCGGATGGTGGATAAAAAATTAATTAATTTACCATAACATTTGACGAAAAGCCACTGAAAAGACTTTTGATCCAGCTATGCTTTTTAAAAATATATTTGGGATTTTAATGTCGCTTCAGCGGATGGTGGATAAAAAATTAGTCGATTTACCATAACATTTGACGAAAAGTCACTGAAAAAACTTTTCATCCTGCTATACTTTTTAAAAAAATTATGGTAGAATAGACCATGTATGATTGGCAGTGATAGGGAATGGAGTAAAAATGAGCCAAAAATATTATACGATGAAAGATCTTCCTGAGTCGGAACGGCCGTATGAAAAGCTGGAAAAATACGGGACAGCCAGTTTGTCCGATGCAGAGCTGATCGCCGTTCTGATCCGGAATGGCAGTCATCACAAAAACAGTGTGACTCTCGCTACGGAGATACTGAATCTCCATCCCATACACAAAGGGCTGATGGGACTGCATTATCTGTCCAGTCAGGAACTCATGAAGATTGACGGTATCGGCAGGGTTAAGGCTGCGCAGCTGTTGTGCACTGCGGAAATCTCCAACCGGATGACCAGACAGCGTAAGCAGGAAGGAGAGCGGTTTGATTCTCCGGGAACTGTTGCCGGATTTTTTATGGAAGAGATGCGGACAAAAGAGACAGAACATACTTTGATTGTCTTTCTGGACAACCGTTGCCGGCTGATCCGGTATGAACTCCTGTTTGTAGGCTCCGTGTCAGCCAGTATGGCAAATCCAAGGGAAATATTAAAAAAAGCATTGCAGTATGATGCATCATGTTTTATCATGCTACATAATCATCCAAGCGGGGATCCGACACCAAGCACTGCAGATATTAAGTTGTCGGAACAGTTGAAAACTGCCGGGGAACTCATCGGCATCCGGCTTCTGGATCATATTATTCTGGGTGATTGTCAGTATGTCAGTCTGAGAGAACGAGGACACATATGAGAATATATTGTTAGAGAGGATGAACAAAATGCTGGGAAAAGCGATAGGAATTGATTTTGGAACAAGCTCTATAAAAATTTATAAGAATGGGGAAGGCGTGATCCTTCACCAGAAAAGTGTAATTGCCATATATAAGAAAAATCATGTATTTGCGGTGGGGGATGAAGCTTTTGAGATGTATGAAAAAGCGCCGGAGAATCTGGATGTATCTTATCCGATCAAAAATGGAGTGATTGCTGATATTGGAAATATGCAGTCCATGATCGATTATTTCTTTACGGAGCTGAATGGCAAAAAAAGATTTAAGGGGGCAGAATATTATATTGCCGTCCCCACAGATATCACAGAGGTAGAAAAGAGAGCATATTTTGACTTGATCGCCAACATGAATCTCAAATCAAAGAAAATCCATGTGGTAGAGAAGCCCATCGCTGATGCTCTTGGCATGAATCTGGATATCACAAAGTCCACGGGAACCCTGGTGGTGGACATCGGGGCAAATACCGCTGAGATCTCGGTTCTTTCCCTGGGCGGCATTGTGTTGAGCCGGCTCATCCCGGTAGGGGGAAACCGTTTTGACGAAGTGATCATCAATAAGATCAAAAAAGATATGAATTTTGTCATCGGTGAAAAGAGCGCCGAACTGATCAAAAAGAATATTGCCTCCGCTTATGTGACAGATGAAACCATGGACATCTGTGGACGCAATCTGGTGACCGGTCTTCCCAGCGAGATCACGGTGACCGGAGCTGACATCCACGACGCCCTGGCTGAGCTGTTCCAGAACATTGTTGATTCCATCAAGATCATTCTGGAGAGAACACCGCCAGAAATTTCTTCTGATATTTATAAATCCGGCCTCTATCTGACTGGAGGGTCCAGCCGCATCAAAGACCTGGGCAAGTTTATTTACGATGAACTTGGTCTGAAGGTAAATCTCTGTGATGAGCCGGAGAGTACAGTTATTATGGGACTGGGTGCTGTGATCGAGGATCCGGAACTCGCCAAGCTTGCTCTTTAATACAGTTAATACAGATATGGGAAAAGTGTGAAAAATAAATTGTTTCACAACACAAACTACATTTGTGCTGCAAGTTTGTGCGTACACACACAAACTTGTAATGCGCAAAAGGCATGCGCAAATGGAGGAAAAGCATGAAGAAAAAAAGAAGAAGAAAGAGATTTTCCATTCATCCAAAGTATATCTATATATCCCTGAGTATCCTCTGTGCTTTTCTGGTCGTTTTGAGTTTTCGATTCTCCGATCAGTTCCGTACCTTTAAGACAACTTTGGGGGATGTGGTGACCCCCATGCAGAGCGGGATCAATGCCGTGGGGAAATGGATCTACGGGAAAATGGATCTGCTTGACACAAAGGAAAAACTTCTCGAAGAAAATAAAGAGCTGAAACAAAAACTAGACGCCCTCAGCTATGACAATAAGATCCTGGCAGGAGAAAACAGTGATCTGGATAAATACCGGGAACTTTATAAACTGGACCAGCAGTATCCGGATTATCCGAAGGTAGCTGCCACTGTCATCGGCAGGGACGGCAACAACTGGTTCAATCTTTTTACCATTGACAAGGGGAAAGAAGACGGCGTGGATGTGGACATGAATGTCATCGCTGGAAATGGGCTTGTGGGGATTGTCTCCGAGGCGGGAAAACACTACGCCAAAGTCCGCAGTATCATCGATGACAAAAGCAATGTCAGCTCCATGTTTGAAAACACAGGAGAAACCTGTATGGTAAAGGGAAATATGCAAAGTATCTACAAGGGATTTATTGATGTTACCATGATCAGCAATACGGCGGAGGCAAAGGACGGAGATGCCGTGGTGACTTCCCGGATCAGTGATAAATTTCTTCCGGGGCTTTTAGTCGGATACATCTCCAACATCCATGATGAGACCGACGGGCTCTCCAAGTATGCCCAGCTCACACCGGTGGTATCCTTTGACAAACTGGAAACCGTACTGATCATTACAGCGCTGAAGGATAATTCGGAAATTGAGGATATAAAAAACTATGATTAAACGACGGATTTCCACGATAGTGATCATATTCATTGGATTTATACTCCAGACTACCGCCCTGCATGCCATCGAACTGGCAGATGTGGTACCGAATATACTGCTCATACTTACCGTCTGCTACTCCTATATGCGGGGGAGAACTTCCGGTCTGCTGACCGGTTTTCTATGCGGTCTGCTTCTGGACATGCAGTTCGGCAATGTGATCGGGCTTTATGCCTTTGTTTTTATGACCATTGGTTTTTTGTGTGGTTACTGCCAGAAGATCTATTTTACAGACAACTACATACTTCCGTGTGTACTCGTCGGGATCAGCGATCTGTTTTATGGCATTTATTACTATGTTACAGAGTTTCTGGTAAGAGGGCGGCTGTATTTTGGCTTTGCGTTTACATCTGTCATTCTTCCGGAGATCATTTATACTCTGATCGTCTCCGCACTCGTGTTCCGGCTTCTCAATATGCTTGAGAAGTTTTTAGCAGAAAAAAAAGAGGAGGTATAATCTGTGGTTACTGCGATAATCGATTATTTTAAAACACTGGTGAAATCGCGTATTTTTTCCCTGATCCTTGTATATATCGTTCTTTTCAGTATCCTGGTGGGCAGATTATTTTACCTTCAGATCGTTCAGGGAGAAGAATATGACCAGAAAGCAACCATAAAAAACACGAAAGTAAAGACACTGAAAAGTTCCCGGGGAAAGATTTACGACTGCAATGGAAAGGTTCTTGCCACCAATGAGCAGAGTTATTCCATAACCATAGAAGATACCGGGGAGTTAAAGGATAATAAGACCACTAACGAAATGATCCTTAAATGCATTTCTCTTATTGAAAAACACGGAGATAAACTCTCTGTAGAATTTCCTATAGAGATTACGAAAAAAGGACGTTTTCGTTTTACAGTAGATAAAAAGGCCCAGTTGCGCTTTAAAAGGGAGATCTATTTTCATAAGACGGTGGACGATCTTACTGAAGAGCAGAAGAAAATGAGCGCAGAAGAATGTTTCCGTTATATCCGGACTTCTACAAAGACCAACTGCATTCATTTTTTTGATCCTCTGACCGGGGAAGAAAAAACCCAGGAACAGATAGAGAAAAAAGAACAGGATTATGACGATGCCACTGCCTTAAAGATCATGAAAGTCCGGTATGCATTGATGATGAATACCTATCAGAAATATGAACCGGTCACCATCGCTTCCGATGTTTCCCCAGAAACTGTAGCAGCCATCAAAGAAAATTCGGCAGATATGACCGGGGTGGA
The DNA here is from genome assembly GCA_910585745.1 of uncultured Eubacterium sp. Lineage (GTDB taxonomy): Bacteria > Bacillota > Clostridia > Lachnospirales > Lachnospiraceae > Eubacterium_F. Next base: position 30,472 of record CAJUFM010000007.1, read on the forward strand.
AGTCAGCGAGGACACCAAACGGGTTTATTATGACAGCTATTATTTTTCTCATGTGATTGGTTATACGGGGCTGATCTCATCAGATACCCTTGCTACCATGAAAGAGAAGGAAGACAACACTTACACCGCTGCCGACCAGATTGGAAAAACAGGCATAGAACACACCTATGAAGAACAGCTTCGGGGAAAGAAAGGCAGCGAGACCCTGGTGATCGACAGCAGTTCCCGTGTGGTGGAGACAAAGGACCACAAAGATGCGGTAGCAGGAAATGATATTTATCTGACCATCGATGCCGATCTTCAAAAAGCAGCTTACAAGCTGACCGAAAGAACGGTAGCAGGTGTTTTGATCTCTAAATTAAATGATAGCAAAAGTGCAGGCTCTAAGGGAAAAAAAGCAGACGATATCCGGATTCCGATCTATGATGTGTACTGTGCTATTATTGAAAACAGCCTGGTAGACATCAGAAGATTCAACACCTCAGAAGCATCGGATCTGGAAAAAAGGATATACAATAAGTTCACTTCCCAGAAAAAAAGTACGTTAAAAGACTTAAAACGCCATCTTAAATATAATTATGGTGTGGCGGGGGATGATCTTTCTGAAACTTCAGAAGATTATCTGGATTATATTTATTCCCTGCTGCGCTCGGAAGAGGTTATTCCCACAGAAAAATTGGACAAGACCGATGAAACCTACAATAAATATGCCAATGGGAAATTAAGCCTCAGCCGCTTTCTGATCTATGCCATATCCAATAACTGGATCAGTCTGGAAGCGCTGAATGTAGGTGATGATTATTACAGCACAGAAGAAATCTACCAGAAGATCCTGGACTATATATGGGAAACTCTTGCAGATGACGTTGAATTCGATAAAAAAGTGTATCACACACTAATCTATGATGATATCATCAGCGGAAGAGAAATCTGCCTCCTTTTATATGAACAGGGCTATTTGAAAAAAGATAAAGAGATGACCTCCAGACTCCGAGGAGGGAGTATCTCGCCTTATGGATTTCTAAAATCCAAGATCAAATCACTGGAGATCTCTCCCGGCGAGCTGGGACTTACCCCTTGTGCTGCCTCTGTCGTAGTGACAGATCCAAACACAGGAAAGATCAAAGCTCTGGTATCTTATCCAAGCTATGATAACAATAAATTTGCAAATTCTGTGGATACGGAATATTTTTCCAAGATCAACACCAATTCTGCCTCGCCAATGCTCAACCGTGCAACGCAGCAGAAGACAGCTCCCGGATCCACTTATAAAATGGTATCCGCCACAGCAGCTTTGGAAGAGGGTGTGATCGATCCCTATTCCACAGTCACGGACAAACATGTATTTGAAAAGATTGCTCCGAATCCACCAAAATGCTGGTCCAGATCCAGTCACGGAACCATCAACGTATCCCAGGCGATTCAGCATTCCTGTAACTATTTCTTTTATGAAATGGGATATCGTCTCAGCGGATTGACCAGTGGCGTGGTAAATAATGAACGCGGGCTGAAAAAACTTGAGCAATATGCCAAAATATATGGTTTGACGGATAAATCCGGTATTGAATTGTCAGAAGCAGAACCTAGTGTATCCACTTTGGATGCGGCGCGTTCTGCCATTGGACAAGGTAACAACAGTTACACACCGGTTCAGTTATCCCGTTATGTCTCCACCATCGCCAACAACGGCACCTGTTATGACCTGACACTGGTGGATAAGACCGTAAATGTAGTAACGGACAAGAAGAAGACGAATAAAGCTAAGGTTCACAATAAACTGGAGGTCCATGATTCTACCATGACTGCTATAAAAAAGGGAATGTATATGGTAGTCAACAACGGAAGCCTTAAAACAGTATTTAAGGATGTTCCTGTGAAGGTGGCAGGGAAAACCGGAACGGCACAGATCAGCGACAATGAACCAAACCATGCACTGTTTGTATCCTTTGCCCCTTATGAATCTCCTGAGATTGCCGTAACTGTTGTCATTCCCAATGCTTTTACATCCAGCAATGCAGCGACACTGGCGAGCACGATCTACCGTTATTATTATGACAAAGATTCAAGAAAGAAACTTTTAAAGAATACCGCCACTGCACCAGTAAGCAATTCTGGTGGTGTGACCGATTAATACATAGTTATGGAAACGGAGAAATGCGTATGAATCATTCTGTTATCATCAAAGGAACCAAATCCGGCATCATTGTTCATCTAAAGGAGGAACTGCCCTTTGAGGAATTAAAAGAAAAAGTCTGTGAAAAATTTAAGTCCTCCGCTGATTTTCTGGGAGATGCCCAGATCGCCCTGTCTTTTGAGGGCAGAAAACTCAGCGATGAAGAACAGCTGGAACTGGTGGACTGTATCACAGAAAATTCAAATCTTGACATCGTCTGTGTCATTGACGACAATGCAGAGCGGGAGGCGTATTTCAGCCGTACACTGGAAGAGAAGCTGATGGCTATGGATTCAAATACCGGGCAGTTCTATAAAGGAACCCTTCGCTCCGGCCAGGTCATCGAATTCGATACCAGCGTCGTTATTCTGGGAGATGTGAATGCCGGAGCCCAGATCGTTTCCACTGGAAATGTCATCGTCCTCGGAAAACTTCTGGGGAATGTATATGCCGGAGCTTCCGGAAGGCATAATTCTTTTGTGGTAGCACTGCAGATGAATCCGACACAGATCCGAATCGGCGATGTGATCGCCAGAAGTCCGGATGAAAAACAAAAGACAAAGGTGGAGACCAAGATCGCCTTTTCCCAGAATGGAAATATTTATATCGAACCCCTGGACCGGGATGTTCTGAATGATATTTCCCTTTAAAAAAAAATTGCTTTTTTACTATCATTCAAGTATTATAAATGATAGGGATAAGGAATGCTGATCATCAGCTTTCCTATAAAGATTTGGAGAATGAAAGGACAGGTAAACAAATATGAGTGAAGTAATTGTTATCACATCCGGTAAAGGTGGCGTAGGAAAGACCACCACCACAGCAAATGTAGGTACCGGGCTGGCAAAAGAAGGAAAAAAGGTAGTTTTGATCGATACAGATATAGGGCTTCGTAACCTGGATGTTGTCATGGGACTTGAAAACCGTATCGTCTATAACCTTGTTGACGTAATAGAGGGAAACTGCCGGATCAAACAAGCATTGATCAAAGATAAAAGATATCCCAATCTTTATCTGCTTCCTTCTGCCCAGACCCGTGATAAGACAGCTGTGTCACCGGAACAGATGGCAAAACTCGCAGATGAACTTAAAGAAGAATTTGATTACATACTGTTAGACTGCCCGGCGGGCATCGAGCAGGGCTTTCAGAATGCCATCGCGGGGGCAAACCGCGCCATCGTTGTAACAACACCTGAAGTTTCGGCTGTCCGGGATGCAGACCGCATCATTGGGCTTCTCAATGCCAACGATGTGAAAAAGACAGAGCTTGTGGTAAACCGTCTCCGTGCCGATATGGTGAAAAGAGGGGATATGATGTCCAGTGAGGATGTAGTAGAGATCCTCGCTGTGGATCTGCTGGGTGTGGTACCGGATGATGAGAATATCGTTGTATCCACCAACCAGGGAGAGCCGCTGGTAGGAACAAAAACAATGGCTGGACAAGCATTTGAAAATATCTGTAAGCGGATCATGGGAGAGGAAGTTCCCCTGCTGGATCTGTCAAAAAACAGTGGTTTCCTGTCTAAGATACGAAACAAGTTTAAAAACAACTAATGAAGGAGATGAGTATTATGGGACTTGCAGATTTTTTCCGTAAAAAATCATCAGGAAATGTCGCGAAGGATCGCTTAAAGCTTGTTCTTGTTTCGGATCGTGCGAATTGTTCTCCTGAACTGATGGAGCAGATCAAGAATGACATCATAAATGTACTATCTAAGTATGTAGAAATTGATAAAGAAGGTTTGGACATAAAGATCGAGCAGACAGAATCCGAAGGAAACAACGGATCTGTTCCTGCCCTTTTTGCAAACATTCCAATTGTAAGTATGAAACAGGCAAAATAAATTTAGGGACTGAGTAGTGAGATTATGGTAAATATAAAAGAAAAGATCCAGCACTGGCTGACATCGAAGAGATATAACTGGAAAAATTATGACATAGGACTCCTTGTTGTCGTCCTTACATTATCTCTTATTAGTTCATATGTATTATCTTTATTAGGAATTCCCAATGTGGGTTCTTTTAAGCGTCAGCTCGTTTCTATCATAGCGGGCTTGTTTATCATAGCGGTCTTTTCACTGATCGACTACCATACGATCTGTATGTATGTGCCAATTTTATACATTATTTCAACCATCATGGTAGCTTGTACCAGATTTTCCCCATTAGGATCAAAAGGTGTGACCGATTCATACCGGTGGCTTGATTTTAAGGTGATTATGTTTCAGCCATCTGAATTGTGCAAAATTGTGATTATTTTATCTCTTGCGGCATTTCTTATGCAGCATCGGGACAGGCTTAACAGTTTTAAAACCTTTTTTCTCGCCTGTCTGATCGCCTTGTTGCCGACGGCATTTATACTCGTACAGTCGGACCTGTCTTCCAGCGTAGTTATTATGGTTCTTCTGGTCATTATGCTTATCTCCTCCGGCATGGGAAGGAAAATATTTGGACCGGTGGTCGCGGTACTGATACCTGTCAGCGGTTTTTTGATCTGGTACATCCAGCAGCCCTTTCAGAAACTGCTGAAACCCTATCAGCTGGAGCGTATCACAGGTTTTCTCAATCCAGAATCAGAAGCTCTCGGTATTATGTACCAGCAGAATAACTCTGTACTCTCTATCGCCTCTGGTAAATTATATGGCAAACGCCTTATGGAAGGTGCATCGGAGAGTCGTAATTATAATACCGTAGATGTAAGGGAAAGTGATTTTATATGGACACCGATCAGCGAGGAATTCGGTTTTATCGGCTGTATGGTCGTTCTGGCTTTGCTTTCTGTCATCATTATTAAATGTTTTATTACAGCCAAAGGCGCCCGGGATTATATGGGAATGATGGTTGCCATCGGCATTGGGTCTATGTTCTGTATTCAGATCTTTTTCAATATCGGTGTGGCCACCTCCATCCTGCCGAATACAGGACTGCCCCTTCCGTTTCTGAGTAACGGATTATCCTCTCTTTTGAGTAATATGATGGCGATCGGTATCCTGATCAATATAAGAATACAGCCAAACCGGGGAAGCAGCTCCAGTTTTGCCGAAAGTCTTAACAGTTATTCATAGATTTTACAGTTGACTTGATTCACAGAAGTTTATAAAAAACCGAAAATATGTTGACAGACACCTTAAGGAGGTTTTTTGTATGAATATTGGGTTAATTGCTCACGACTCAAAAAAAATATTGATGCAGAATTTTTGCATCGCATACCGGGGAATTCTCAGCAAACATGACATATTTGCCACAGCTACCACTGGCCGTTTGGTGGAAGAGGTCACAAATCTCAGTATTCACAAATATCTCGCCGGGCATCTTGGAGGCGAAAAACAGCTCGGTGCACAGATTGAAAACAATGACATCGATCTGGTGATCTTCCTCCGGGATCCACTGACGCCAAAATCTCATGAGCCGGAAACCACGACGTTGTTCCAGCTCTGTGATGTTCACAATATTCCGCTGGCCACAAATGTTGCAACGGCGGAACTACTTATAAAGGCTCTGGAACGGGGAGATTTAGACTGGCGGGAACTGGTTCGTCAATGATTATTATTATTATGTAATGTCACCGGTGATTAAAACTCCTACTGGTGACACTTTCGTCTGCTAGTTATTGCGCAGTCTTCCGAAAAAACTGATGGCATATAGGCCGCAGATCCCCACGAGTCCATATACAATTCTTGAAAAGAGCGACATAGAACCAAATAAAAAAGCAACCAGATCAAATCCAAGAAAACCGATGAGGCCCCAGTTAATGGCTCCGATGATAACGATGATAAGTGCTGTATAATCAAGTGCTTTCATGGTTTTTCCTCCTTATTCTTCATTTGATAATATGATTATGAGCGGTTTTTATCCGTATTATTCATAGATAAGGTGATTACTTTGCAGGAAAGGAAGCGTTCGTTTTGAGTAATAATAAAATCGTGAAATATAAAAAACCTTTTCAGCCAAAGGTAGCCACGATGATCTTATTGATCATCATTGCATATGTCGCTGTCATCGCGTGGAATTATATCAAAAAGGAGCACATCAGTATTTATGAAGTCAATGAGACGAGCATTGCCGACGACAGTACCATTACTGGTTTTATTCTCCGTGACGAAAAGGTAGTCTATTCGGAAGAAAGCGGGTACGTGAATTTTTATCATGCAGATCAGAGCAAGGTGGGAAAAAATGAAGTCATCTATACCATTGATGACAATGGATCTGTCAGTGAACTACTGGATGATGTGGAAACAGAGACCCGTACAACAAAAGATGACATTACAAAGATGCGGGAGGTTATCGAAGATTTTTATACCAATTTTAATCCTTCCACTTATTATGATGTAAAAGATTTTCATTACAATGTGGAAAACACCATATTTGAACAGAGCCGGGATAACTTATACGGCGATCTGAAAAAGCAGATGTCTGAAAATAACATCAAAAGTGATTTCAGCAAATTCCGTGCCCAGACTTCTGGTATCATTTCCTATTCCATCGATGGTTTTGAAGAGACGACACAGGATATGGTAACTACGGAGTTATTTCAGAATGCAGCTTCTGTGGAACGAAAACAACTTAGTTCTTCAGAACATATTGAGAAAAAGGTTCCTGTGTGTAAGCTGGTGACAAATGAGGACTGGAAGATCGTCCTTCCACTTTCAGAAGGTTTATCCGCCAAGCTGCAGGATACCACTACCGTACGGGTGACGATCAAAAAAGATAACGTTTCATTTAATACGGCCCTTGAGATCCAGAATAATGGCGGCACCGAATTCGCTGTCCTTTCTACCAGCCGTTTTATGGGGAGGTATCTGAATGACCGTTTTATCGATATTGAACTGAACCTGAATGCAGCAAGTGGTTTTAAGATCCCGAATTCATCCATTGTCTCCAAAGAGATGACACTGGTTCCGGAAAATCTGGTTTCTGCCGGAGGGGATGACGCAGAAAAAGGAGTCCTGCTGCTCACCTATAAAAAAGATGGCTCCTCCGCCAAAAAATTTGTGTCACTAAAAGATTTTTCCGTCTCTGACGGCAGTTATTTTGTAGATCAATCAGTTTTAAAACCAGGAGATACCATCAGTGATCCTTCCACTAATCAGTCCTACACTCTGCAGAGCGCAGCAAAAGTGGAGGGGGTTTACTGCGTAAATACTGGCTACTGCCAGTTTAAAAAAATAGAAAAAAAATATGAAAACAACGAATACACGATTATTTCTCCGGATACCAGGGGCGGGATCTCAAACTATGACCATATTGTAGTAAATCCGGAAAAGATCAATGAAAATGACTTTGTGGAATAAAGGAGGCATCCAAGAATGGTTACAGAAAATCTCAGACTTGTAGAAGAAAAAATCTGCCAGGCCTGCGAGAGAAGCGGAAGAAAAAGAGAAGAGGTAACACTGATCGCGGTCAGCAAGACCAAGCCCATTGAGATGATGGAGGAAGCGATGGCGGCGGGGATCCGTGTCTTTGGCGAAAATAAAGTCCAGGAGATACTGAAAAAAGAAGCAGTTCTCCCAAAGGATATTGAATGGCACCTCATCGGACATCTTCAGCGCAACAAGGTGCGCCAGATCGCCGGGAAGACAGCGAGGATACATTCTGTGGATTCCCTGAGGCTGGCTGAACAGATCCAGAAGGAATATGAAAAGATCCAACAGACAGCAAATATTTTAATCGAGGTCAATGTTGCCAGGGAGGAGTCTAAATTTGGGCTAATGCCAGAAGAGACTGAGGAAACCATCCGTAAGATCGCGGGTATGCCAAACATTCATGTGTGCGGTCTTATGACCATTGCCCCCTATGTAGAAGATCCGGAGGAAAACAGGGTACATTTCCAGAATTTACGAAAATTACTAGTTGACATTAATGGCAAAAACATTGATAATATTAGTATGGGTGAGCTTTCTATGGGGATGACTGGAGACTATGAAGTTGCCATCGAAGAGGGTGCAACCTGTATCCGGGTAGGCACAGGCATTTTTGGGAGCAGAGAATACGATAAGTAAAGGGAAGAAAGGGTAAAAATAATGGGATTAAATTCACTGTTAAACTTTTTTAAATTAGATGGAATTGACGACGAATATGATGATTATGAATACGACGACTACGAGGAAGAGACGCCGGCAGCCAAACCGGCTTCATCCCGCAAAAGCGCTGCAGCGAACGAGTCTTATGAGGATACATCCAAGACAAGAAGCGGTTTCCGGAACTCTAAGCCCAAAGTAGTATCTCTCAATCGTTCCATGATGGAGGTAAAGATCATTCAGCCCACTTCTTTCGAGGATTCCCAAGAGATCTGCAATACCCTTCTGGCCTCAAAACCAGTCGTTGTAAATCTGGAGGGATTTGATCCCGATGATGCCCAGCGTATCATGGATTTTATCTCCGGCTGTATTTATGCCATCAATGGAAAATATCATCAGATCTCCAAATACATCTTTATTTTTACTCCTGAGAATGTGGATATCAGCGGTGATTCTCTGTCTTTGGGAGACGGAACCGTTACCATGCCTACGATAAGCAGGGAATTCTAATCTATTAGAATTGTTGTGTTATACTTTGAATGAGAATCATATTAAGGGAGGAACATCACATGTTATCACTTATTGAATTACAGGGTAAGAAAGTAGAGGCAAAACGGAAAAAATACGAACAGTACGAGATGGATACCTATCTCGAACTGGTTTTCGATAATTATAAAAGTCTTTTGGAAGAAAATAAAAAATTAGAAGCGGAAAAAGCTGAACTGAATAAAAAGATTAAGACGCTCAGTGATGGTGTGCAATATTATCGTTCCATAGAGACCACACTTCAAAAGGCGTTGATCCTGGCGGAAAAAACCTCCAAAGAGACAAAGGATGCGGCGATCCTCAAAGCAGAATCTATTGAAAAAGAGGCTCATAAACGTGCCGACCATATTGTCCACAATGCAGAGGAAGAGTACAATAAGATCCGCAACAAAAGTATCCGCCTGGTTCAGCAGTTTAATCAATATAAACTTCAGCTCAAAGAAGCAGCCAGCGCGCAGCTTCAGCTGGTAGAGGGCGATGAATTTGATATTTCCAAACCAGATGATCTGGAAAAACCATTACATGAAACAGTTTCCGAAGACGTCTCTGCCAATGTAACAAAACCTCCAGTGAAAGAAAAACCACCTGTTCCACCTGTTCGTGAAGCAGAACAAAGGATCAAAAGGGAAGCTGCTGCTCCTTCACCGGCTGCAGCCGTTGCAAAGGAGAAAACTACACTGGACACTACCAGAGAAGAAATTCTTAATGCGGATACCATTGATCTTCGGACCACATTAGATGCCGTGAAAACAGAAGCCGATTTTGTTGAAATAAAGGAGCCTGCACCAGAACCAGTTACCGCTCCCGTTAAACAACCGGAGCCTCTTGACCGGATAGAACCACCCAAAGCGGCAGAAGTGAAAAATGCAGCCATTCTTGAGCCAGTCGCTGCCAAAACCATTGAACCTATGGATGTGGTTTTTGAAGATGAATTATCTGCTGGCAGGGAGGAAAAACCAGAGCGGATCGAACCCATTGCCGACAAGGGAAACGATACGGTACCAACACTGGATTCACTGCTGCAGGACTTGAATTTCAATAACAGAAAAAATCAGAAATCCGATGATCCCTTTGAATTTCTTGGATCTGTCGATGATTTCTAACCTATTTGTTGTATAAGGATTTACAAAGATATGAATACAAAATCACACACCTTTCATAAATTGACCAGTAAAACAAACATTATATTCTTTATAATGTTTGTTTTACTTACTTTTATTGACCGGATCACCAAATATGCAGCACAGCATTTTCTGGCAGAGGGAGATATCGAGCTGATTCCTGGTGTCTTGGAATTTCACTATCTGGAAAATAGAGGCGCCGCATGGGGCATCCTGCAGAACCAGAGATGGCTGCTGGTCACCATTACGATTCTGGTCCTGGTCTTTCTTCTTATGAGCTATTTTAAACTGCCTGTTACGAAGCGGTTTCATTTACTGCGTTTTTGTATTGTGCTTCTCGCTGCTGGCGCACTTGGCAATCTGATAGATCGTTTGATGAATCATTATGTCATTGATTTTATCTATTTTCGTCTGATCGATTTCCCCGTATTTAATGTTGCAGACTGTTTTGTCTGTATCTCTGCAGTTCTCATCCTGTACTGCCTTTTATTCCGGTATAAGGACGAAGAATTAAAGTTATCAAAAGAAGGACGTTAAACGTTATGGAACACCAAATTAATCTAACTGTAGAAGAGGGCGATACTGGTAAACGACTGGATGCCTTTGTAGCATCCAGCGGTCTGGATCTGTCCCGCTCTTATATTCAGAAACTGATCAAAGACCATCGCGTTGGAGTTAATGGGAATTTCAGCGTCAAATCAAAAACCACCGTCTCCACCAGCGATATGATCACTATACATCTGCCGGAGCCGGAAAACCTCACGATCACTCCCCAAGATATTCCGCTGGACATCTTATATGAAGATCAGGATGTCCTGGTCGTAAATAAGCCTAAGGGAATGGTGGTTCATCCTGCGCCAGGTCATTACTCTGATACTCTGGTAAATGCAGTTATGTTTCACTGCAGGGATAACCTGTCTGGCATCAACGGTGTTCTGCGTCCAGGTATCGTACACCGCATTGACAAGGATACCACAGGGGCTCTGATCGTGTGTAAAAATGACCGTTCACATAAATGTATATCAGAGCAGTTAAAAGCCCACAGTATCACCAGAGCCTATCAGGCCATCGTCTATCACAATTTTTCCGAGGACAGTGGAACCATTGATCTTCCCATTGGAAGACATCCCACAGACCGAAAAAAGCGAACAGTAACGGATAAAAACAGTAAGAGAGCAGTGACACATTACACTGTAATAGATCATCTGAACCATCAATTCAACCATATTGAATGCCGTCTGGAAACCGGCCGCACCCATCAGATCCGGGTTCACATGGCGCATATCGGACACCCTCTGCTGGGAGATATGGTCTATGGTCCCAGTAACGTCAAATTTAAAACGTTGCAGGGTCAGACTCTCCATGCAGGGACCATCGGTTTTGTTCACCCTACAACTGACGAATACATGGAATTTGTGGCACCTCTCCCAGATTATTTTAAAAAACTACTAAAAAATCTAAAATAAATTGTGCAAAAATCCCCTTGACTTCGCAGTTCTATTATAGTAGAATATAGATAATTTCTCTCGGCAGCTGTAGAGGGATCCTGGGGAGATTCCTTGAAAATATAAATAGAGAATTCTTTGTAAATGACAAAGATATTTTTTATATACTACAGCACGAGAATGGGGTTTTTGCAAATTCTACAATGGAAGAATATGGTATATGAGGAGGTATGTAGAGAAGAATGAGTGCGCAAAAAAAGGAGATCCGTCTCCATGAAGGTGAGTTAAATGTCATGGAGCTGCTTTGGAGCAATAAAGTACTTGCAGCCAAAGACATTTCCAAGATCATTAAAGAATATATTGGCTGGGAAAAGAACACCACCTATACCTATATTAAGCGCCTGATCGATAAGGGCGCCATCACCAGAGAAGATCCTGGATTTTTATGCCGGGCAGCGATTTCCAAAAAACAGGTTCAAGAGATAGAAACTAGCGTACTGATCAAAAATCTTTATAACGGTTCCGTGGCAACCTTTATTCATGATTATTTTGATGGCAGAGCTTTAACCACAGAAGAAGTTCTGGAATTAAAGAAAGTAGTCAGCAACTGCAATTAAGTTATTTATTGTACATAATGTAATAAGAGAATACGTATTATATAAAAAGCAAATAGAAAAGATAGTAAAGAAGCAGAACATTCGGTCAGGAATTTGTGCTTCTTTTTTTGTGGAATAAATAGAAGAAGAGACCATTTGAAAGAATTGTACCAGCCTTTATTTTTCAAGGTTTATTTATGATATCACAGGGACATAATAAAATAAATATGAAATAACAGGAGGATTTAAGATATGTATTACTCAAGCGGTAACTATGAAGCTTTTGCCCGACCTCGCAAGCCCGAGGGCGTTGAATCCAAAACTGCCTATATCATTGGAACTGGTCTGGCAGCCCTGACAGCAGCGTGTTATCTGGTTCGAGATGGCCAGATGAGCGGCGACCGCGTTCATGTGTATGAAAAGGATAAGATACCGGGGGGAGCGTGTGACGGTTATGAATACCCTGGAGTGGGTTATGTCATGCGGGGCGGTAGGGAGATGGACAACCACTTTGAAGTGATGTGGGATCTGTTCCGGTCGATCCCGTCTATTGAAACAGATGGCGTTAGTGTATTGGATGAGTATTATTGGCTGAATAAAAAAGATCCCAACTATTCCCTTATGCGAGCCACAGTGGATCGAGGTCAGAATGCCCATACGGACGGTAAGTTCGGTCTTTCCGACAAGGGAGCCTTAGAGATCATGCATTTGTTTTTTACCCCGGATGAGAAATTGTATGACAAACGTATCACTGATTTTTTTGATAAGGAAGTTTTGGACTCCAACTTCTGGCTTTATTGGCGCACTATGTTTGCTTTTGAAAACTGGCACAGTGCTCTGGAAATGAAACTCTATCTCAAACGGTATATCCACCATGTAGGGGGGCTTCCAGATTTTAAAGCGTTACGCTTTACTAAATATAATCAGTATGAGTCCATGATACTGCCCATGATCCGCTACCTGGAGTCCTTTGGCATCCAGTTCCATTACAACACTAAGGTGGTTAATGTGGAATTTGACATCCGTCCCGGAAGAAAGCAGGCGAAGCGTGTGGAACTGCTGGCGGATGGACAGACAGAATTCTTGGATTTAACGGAAAATGATATGGTCTTTATCACCAACGGTGGCTGCGTGGAAAATTCAAGTCTGGGTTCTCAAAATGAATCTGCGTCGTTCCATGTGGAGATCAAGCCGGGTGGCGGCTGGGATATGTGGCGTAAGATTGCGACGCAAGATCCTGCTTTCGGGCATCCAGATAAGTTCTGTTCTAATCCGGAGCAGAGCAACTGGATGAGCGCCACCGTCACGACTTTGGACGACAAGATTGTTCCCTATATTCAAAATATCTGTAAGCGCGACCCCTTTAGTGGTGGTGTTGTCACCGGCGGCATTATTACTGTAAAGGACTCTAACTGGCTGATGAGCTGGACGTTCAACCGCCAGCCCCAATTCCGCAATCAACCCAAAAATCAGCTGGTGGGATGGATCTACGGTCTTTTCAGTGACAAACCAGGTAATTTCATAAAAAAGAAGATGCGAGACTGCACTGGTAAGGAAATTTGTATGGAGTGGCTCTATCACATTGGTGTTCCGGAAGAGGAGATTGAGGATCTGGCCAGCAACAGTGCCAATACGGTTCCCTGTATGATGCCTTATATCACCGCGTTTTTCATGCCCCGTGCCGCCGGGGACCGACCGGATGTCGTACCAGAGGACGCTGTGAACTTCGCCTTCCTGGGACAATTTGCCGAAACAGAGCGTGATACCATCTTCACAACGGAATACTCCATGCGTACCGGCATGGAGGCGGTGTACAAGCTACTAAATATCGACCGGGGTGTGCCAGAGGTTTGGGGCAGCACTTATGACATTCGTGATCTGCTTAACGCCACAGTTCAGTTAAGAGACGGTAAGAGCCTGCTCGATATGGATTTGGGCTTCAAGGAAAAACTGGCACTCAGAGAAATCCTGAAAAAAATTAAAGGAACTGATATTGAAAAGCTGCTTCGGGAATACAATGTCATTTGAAATGAAGTCGCATTAAAGAGCAAAAAACCAGAAGCCTTCTGACGAAAAAGTATTAGAAAAAGTATTATCAGAAGGCTTCTGGTTTTTTCTATGCTTTTAAAATGAGTATTGTGCTGCAATAGAAGATGTTTGAAATCTTTTTCACTCTTTTCGACAAACTCCAGTTTTTCAAAAAGAGCTATGCAGACTTCCCATAATATGTTATACTATAAATAAAATCACTTTGGAATCAAGAAAATAAACAAAAAAGGACGTGATCTATTTGGATAAAAAAATCACATATCATGAAGAAAACACACGATCAAATACTTTAAAACTTCGCGAAGTACTGGCGACGATGCCATCCTTCAGTAAAGATTATTTTCGAGCCATCGAACCCAATACATCAGCAAAGACACGAATATCTTATGTATATGATATCCGAGTTTTCTTTACCTTCCTCAAAGCCACCAATCCGTCATTCCGTGATAAAGAAATTACAGAGATACGGCTGGAGGATCTGGAAAAGCTGCAGGCTGTTGATATCGAAGAATATCTTGAATATTTGAAGCTGTACACTGATCCAGAGGGAAAAACCCACACAAACAATGAGCAGGGACTTCATAGAAAGCTGGCTGCATTGCGGAGTTTTTACGCTTATTATTATAAACGTGAACGTATAAGCAGCAATCCTACAGTCATAGTGGATATGCCCAAATTACATAAAAAAGAGATCATTCGCCTGGACTACGACGAGGTTGCCGAATTATTGGACTATGTGGAACATGGTGGAGAAAAATTAACTGGAATGAAAAAAGTTTATTTTGAAAAAAACAAAGAAAGAAATCTTGCATTATTTACTCTTCTATTGGGAACGGGTATTCGTGTTTCTGAATGTGTTGGGCTGGACATCGAAGATATAGATTTCAAGAATAACCGTATCAAGATCATTCGCAAGGGAGGAAAGGAAGACTTCGTCTACTTTGGTGATGAGGTAGCGGAGGCACTCTCTGGCTATCTCCAGATACGGGAACATATTGTTACAAAAGAGGGACATGAACATGCTCTCTTTCTCTCTTCCCAGCGTCGGAGAATTTGTGTGAAGTCTGTGGAAAATCTGGTCACAGACTGCGCAAAGGAAGTAACAACCATCAAACACATTACCCCGCATAAACTCAGAAGTACTTATGGAACCTCATTATACCGTGAAACAAGAGATATTTATCTGGTTGCTGAGGTCTTAGGACATAATGATGTAAACACCACCAGAAAGCACTATGCAGCGCTTGGAGAGGATCGTAAACGGCAGGCTGCATCTGCTGTCACACTGAGAAAAGAATAAAATAAACTTAAAGGGCGCTCCCCCTCACAAAAAGACTGGTTTTACATAAACAATGCCACCATTTTTGAGTATTACAAGGAATATTCTCAAATGGTGGCATATATTGATTCATCGTCCCGTCGGATAGTTAATAAAGATCTGGTTGATCGTATCATATATCACCTTTGCAGAATTTTTCTGGAAGGTGGAATCTATGAGTTTATAGTAATCAGAATTTCCTGAAAGGAAACCAAGCTCGATCAACACAGCGGGAACAGTGTTGTGTTTTATAACATAATATCCAGCGGTTTTAACGCCCCGGCTCTTTGTTCCCAGTTTTGCAACCAGATTGTTCTTGAAAAGAGTTGCTACGGTTTTACTTGTAATTCCGGAAAATCTGGAGCCGTTATTGTTGGTGGAATAATATACCTCTGTACCGTTCGCACTTGAATTTCTGACTGAATTCATATGAAGGCTGATAAACAGGTCCGCACCGACTTTGCTGGCAAAAGAGGCGCGATTTGCCAGTGTTATAAAGGTATCTGTAGTACGTGTCCAATAAATCTTGGTGTCCGGAGCATTAGAGGTATAATACCCTTTTAGTAACGTATAGAGAATCTTATAATTCAGATCCTTTTCCTTTGTCCCCTTATGGGAGGCTCCTGCATCGTATCCCCCATGGCCAGCATCGAGAACAACAATATTTTTATAGATATTTCGCGGATTGCCGACATTTACTTGGAAAGAATCGGACTTTTCATATATTTTATAGCCTTGTAGTTTGGATGTAGTTACCGTAACCACAGTATTGCCTTCTGGAGACAGTTCCGTCGTAACATCGGTAATAACGTCGCTGCTGATGACAATCGGATTACTATTAATAAAGTCAATATGATCTCCGCGGATACTAATTTTAAATTTTTTGCTATTATAATAATCTTCGTTGGTTACATCATTGATGGTAATTCCCGCAGGCTTCATGATCTTTAATGCAGCACTTCCCATATACTGTCCCATCACATTAATGGTGAGAACGCCGTCCATAACGGAATATGCGAAATCTGCCGGATTGTATCCAGTAATATTGATTACGACATTTACGGTATCATCAGCAGTTACTTCATACTTCTCCAGCATATTTACAAATTTGGTGAAAGAATAATTATCCAGAAGATATCTGGAATCTGCAGGAATCGTTACTGTGATCACCCTGTCATTTCTTAAAACAGAAACCTGTTCCATAAGGGCGGTATCTGTTCCTTTGATCGTGAAAGAAATGCAGTCAATCCCAGGATTGTAAATAGCCTTTGATTCGGTAATATAGTTTTTACCATCACCGGCATTTACTGTCTTGTCCGTTTTCCAGTCAAAATAAATGAGATCGTGGATGCTCACCAGTGATTTCGTCTTATTCCAATTATATGAATATCCGAGACTCCGGCAGACAACCTTTGCAGGAAGACATAATACTGTTTTATTGGTATCTTTCCTCTTCACCATATACATCGGGGTAGAAAGATCTTTGACGGTATCATTCTCCATATATGAATTTTCATTTAATGTCAAAACCACCGTTTTTTTCGTAGCCTCATTTTTTAAAGTAAGTACTTCACTCCCAGCATCATACTCATACTCAATTCCCACCAGCTTCTTAAACACCTCTTCCGCTGGTATATAGACCGTACTTCCCAGTTTGATCACCGGCATACTGGAAAGATTATTCTCTTTCCCGTTATAGGAAACTTTCCCTACAACAGTAGAACGTTTCACCATATCGTCATATTCAACCATAATGGCATTGGTGATCGTAACTACAGAACCAGAGGCTTTATAATTAAAACCAAGCTGTTCACAGAGAAATTTTATCGGTACAAGAATTTTATTTTTCTTTTTTCTGACATATCGAACTTTAACTGGTGCTGCTGTTAATTTACGTTTAACACCATTTACATAAGCGTATTTACTTCCCAGCTTAAAGGTTACTTTGATGCCATTTTTAGACATAACAAGCTTTTTTGAGGAAGAATAATATTTAGTCTTAACTTTAAGCCCCTTCCGAAAGACATCATCGTAAGCTGCCATCCGGGTTTTTTTAATGGTCAGTCCCTTATATTTTGTATTGGAAATCCTCTTTTTATTGTATTTTACAGTCGTCTGCTTCCCCCTGTAATTTGAAGTCTTCCCATTCATTTTAATCTTTAGTGTTGCCGCATGGGAACGGCTCCCCCCTGCTGCGAATACACCGGCGGCCAGAACCGCCATAAATACAAGTAGCCTTAATATTGTTCTTTTTCCTGATGTAAACATAGATAAATCCCTCGTCTCTTATCAAACTATTACCGGCTGCGAAACAGCCATAGTACGTGTAAATGTTAACAATGATGATTGTAACAGTGTTTCTTGGCACAATTATGTCATGATTCTGGCAGAAAAAGTGCATTTTATCCGGTATAGTCAGAGGGTTTTCCTATATGTATGTAAACAGATTCACTCAGACTGGTGAAATGTCATTCGGCACTGCGGTTTCCTTGACATGCCCCATCCTTTTATCCTCTCACATCTTATACTGGTACCTGGGGATCAATAGATAATTTCCGGCATGGATACGGGCTGGTGAAATATCATTCAGCTCTGCAATTTCTTTGACAAATTCGCGAATCTCCGCCTCTGTTGGCTGGTTTAGGTTGGCCTCGGCAATCGTCCAGAGCGTATCGCCCCTGCAGATCAGAACAGAATCGTATGCCACTACTTCATTGGTTCTTTCCCCCATACTTTGTGCTTCAGATGACTGACAGACTGAAATACAGCAAACCAGAACAAACACCGGAAGCATAACCAGAAGAAATGCTTTTTTCACATGTTTTTTATCCATAACAAATACCTCCCTGCATTTTACAAAACAGAACGTATGATACGAACATTCGTTTTATACATCATAGCATGCAAACAGGCGTTTGTCAAACGTATTTTCGGTTTTTTATAAACTTCCTATCATATACTCATATAAATCTGTTCCATAACTGGAATAATGGGGTTTTCCAGATAACATGTGAAATGTTCTCTCACCATTTTCTTTCCGCTCTGCCACGAGAAATTCTGTTCCTTCACGGTTTTCCTCATATAGCCTGAGGGCAAACTCATGGAGATGTGTGACCATCATAACATGAATACCTTTTTCATAGAGGGGCAGGATCACATTATAAGCAATCTGTGAGCCCTCCTTCTCTGTCGTGCTGGCAAAGGATTCATTGAGCAGAAGCAGACTGTCCGGCGAGATCCGGGATATGATATCACTCATCCGGCGCAGTTCTTCTTCCAGACGCCCCCTGGAAAGCATAGCATCCTCTTTTCTGGTAAAATGTGTGTGGATCCGGGAAAATAATCTGGAGCTAAACTCCTTGGCCGGCACCGGCATTCCACATTGTAGAAGTATCTGTGCAATGCCAAAACTGCGTAAAAAAGTAGACTTCCCACCCTGATTCGCCCCTGTGATCACCGTCAGGATCTTTCCCTTTGTATGAATGGAGTTCGGAACCGGATAGGTCTGGGTGTAAAGTGCCAGGGAGAGCTCATACAGATCTTCGATATGCCGGTGACAGGTATCTTCACTAACACTCCCATAACACAGGGGCAGCTGTAGTTCCTGCATGCGGCGCTGCATCGTATGAACTCCCTGGTAAAAAGAGATCTCTCTGGCAAACTGAAATAAAAATTTCATACAGTCGTCGATCAGGGGCTGGTATGCTGTTATGATCTGATTCATATGGCTCTCCACAAACACACCGATATCCTTTTCCAGCTGTTCTTTTTCAATAAGCACGCTGTCCTTTTTGGCCAGTTTATAGTACAGTTTCATAAAGGTAAGAGAGGTGCCTTTTAATGCATTGTAGTGATAATTCTGGCATTTTTTCATACGGCTCTCTGATAATTTAAGCCCGCCACTGATCCGTATGGAAAAGATTCCTTCCCCTCCGGTAGTATAAAAAAGAAAATTTTTATGGAAATCCAGAAACTCATCCAATGGATACTTTGAAAGCCGCTGAACCAGTGCGGTCATGCCTTTTGACTCCAGGCGTATTTCCTTTCTAAGCAAAAGATCCCTCAGCCTGCGTATCAGTCCCATGGAGTCCTCGATAAAGTTAAGGGAGGCTATAATGGAACTGGTTTTTGCAGTAGCTTTTCGCCGGTTCTGTTCCATTTCCTCTTTGTACTGCCCTGCCAGTTTATGCCCCCTGACACCAAGGGAATAAAGCTCCCCTGCCAGCTCCGGGTTACGCTGGAAATCCCCTATGATCTCATGACGGTATTCCACCTCTGAAGCCCTGCACAATGGAACCATCATCACATTCCGTATCTGCTCCATCAGGAACACATCCTCCTGAGCCATGGTCTTCAACACTATATTCAGGTTCAGATCTTTGTAAATATCATGAAAAGAAGGATAGGCAGTCTCTCCTGTTCCGTCCTTGTCCGGATATAATAAATATGAATTCATAATAATCCTCATTTCTGCACTGCTTTTTCACCTAATGTTCCATTTCCAGAACAATCATCTAAAGCCGCTACCCGTTTCGTTATCTGGTCATAATCCAGTTCATATTTCCTGGCAATGGAATCGGAATATCCCAGTCCCTGTGCCTCCATTGGCAGGACCAAAAACGTACGTCTTCTGGGGTCTTCCTGATCCACCTGTGCTACCATGCTCTGCACTCCCGGCTGGTTTTTCTCATCCGCCAGTTCCTGGATATGGGTGACATAAATTCCCAGGCACCCGGTATTTTGAAAATGTTCCATTACCTTCTGTGCCATGATACGGGCATCGTAAGTAGTCGCTGTCGTAAACAATTCATTCAGAATAACAAAGCTGTTTTCCTGGTTTCCGTTCAGATCCTGCATCATAGGTTTCAGGCGCCATAGTTCTTCTTTCAGTTTACCGGCGCCGGTCTCAACACTCTCCTCCACTTCAAAGTGTGTCATAATATGTTCAAAAAAACGGCCTTTCATACTCTGACAAGGCGCTTTTAATCCCATGAGCATCAAATAAACACACTGTCCCACTGCCCGGGCAAGGGTAGTCTTGCCACCCTGATTCGGTCCGGTGATCACCAGAAAACGTTTCCCCTCTCCATAGCGGATATCGTTTTTTACTACTTTTTCACCGGAAAACCGGTTTTTCCATGCCAGTGCCATATCATAGACCTGAGCTATCTCTAAACCGCTGTCCGGACCCAGAGATTCGCTGTTTTCCTCATGGATTTTTGGGTAATTTAGTTGATATCCCGCATTTTCAAGTTGTCTTTCAAATTCATAAAAACTGATATAAAATACAATTTCATTTTTTATATTCAGAAAAATATTATCCTCCAGTGTAAAGGGGATCTCTGCAAACTGCTTTAATTTGCGGAATACCTCCGGATTGCTCCTGCGCAATATATCTACTACTGCTGTTTCCAGGCTGCTGGTCTCAAGAGGAGAGGGAAATATATTTTCTACCACTGATGGCACCGTTTTCTGCACAGGAATTTCAAATGCCTCCATAAATTCACGAATCCTGTCCACTACTCCGGCACCTTCCATGTTTTCTTCCTCTAATATCCGGATTTCCTTTTTGCTTATGAGCAAAGTCAGCTTTAATTCATTCATATAAGAATAAACGGTTTCTACCCTTTCGGAAAATTCTATAAACCCCTTCTCTGTATTCATCTCATCCAGAATTTCCAGCAATGTCTGAAAGCCCTTTGATGTAATATCACCCTGCTTCAAAGAATCCCGCAGAAGGCTGAGTGCCGCCAGATAATGCCGGCATGCCAGGAGAAGATAGCTTCCTTTTTTAATCTCATCTTCTGTCTGACGATAGTATTGAAAACATTTTTCACTTTGTGCCATCCTGTCAGAAAACTTTTTAAAGATCAGAATTAGAAAATCGTTCTTTTCCAGATCCCGGTAAATATTCTGACGATAATATATGGTATTGACAGATCCTGGCAGGGTGTAAAAATATTTACGAAGATCAAATTCACTGTATCGGGATAAAATAGCCTTCAAGATCCCTTCCATCTGGAGATCTCCGAAAAACACCGGCTGCTGGCTTTCAAATTCTGTTCTTCCCTCTGGGAAAAGCAGACTGAAAAAAGTGCTTCTTATATTCATTCCCAATGCCCCTTCTCTGCAAAAAAATTGGTCTGCAAATACATGCAGACCGCAGTCATTTTATATTTCTGAAACTTCCTTTGGATTCTCTTCTGAAGCCGCATTCAGAGTCGTCAATTCATCTTCTGTTTCATCATCCTCTTCTGAATTAATCTTGATGGCAGATGTAGACAACTCCTCAATCGCCACACTGAGTGGTTTTGGATAATTTCCATCCACCAGTGGCACAGAACCGTCGATCAGCTGTCTCGCTCTTTTGGCTGTAGCCAGAACGATGGAATAGCGGCTGTTTACTACCGGATGTTCCCCTGGCTCCACATCACTGTTTGCAACATTCATTAAATCATTATAAGATGGGTGTAACATATCTTAACTCCTTTCAAATCACAACATAAATTTATATATGATCTGCCAGACAGCAGGGCCGCCAGGCAGTGTGCAGTACGCTGTAGAATTATGGTGTGCCGAATTTTGACAGCGGCCATATGCGAAGGACTACATGACCTGCGATATTTTCCTTTTTCACCGGTCCCACCTCTGAGTCTCGGCTGTCTTTACTAACCTGGCGGTTATCTCCAAGAACAAAATATTCGTCCTCGCCCAGCTTAAGTGGTTCCTCGGCAATTCCGGAATCATCCATTACATTTTTGGCATATTTATCTTCAATGACCTCATTGTTGATATAGATATCATTGCCCTTGATCTGAATGGTCTCCCCAGGCATGCCATAAATACGTTTTACATAATATTCATCTTCATCTCTTCCCAGTGGATAAAATACAACAATATCATATCTTGAGGGCTCATAGGCAATCTTCTGTACGAGAAGGCTCTCACCGTCGTGGAGTGTATTCTCCATAGATTCTCCGCTCACCACCGTTCGCTGCACGACATGTTCTGGAATCCAGAATATACATAGAAGAATCAAAGTGATATATACCGCAATCTCTATAATGTAACTGACTACAGAACGTTTTTTTGGTTCTTTTTTACTTGAAACTTCTTCCACTTCTAAATCATTCATTTCTATACTCCTTTCGCGTCTCACACAAGTTTGTGCGTTCAAGCACAAACTTCATAGGTTGAAAGATTTTTTCAGCCTTATACTCCTTTTGCGGCAAATCCACTGAGCTCCGATGCCATTTTTTCAATGAGCAATACGCTGTTACAGGATTTGTAGTGGTCGTATGTGATCAGGTTATTTACTTTTTCCACCGCTTCTTCTAAATTATCATTTACAATGATGTAATCATAATCTTTCATATATTGAACTTCTTCTACTGCCCGCAGAAGCCGTTTTTCAATCTCCTGGGGAGTTTCTGTCCCCCTGCCGGTCAGGCGCTCTTTCAATACTTTCGCAGAAGGCGGGGAAATAAATATCAAAAGGGCATCCGGAAATTTTTCTTTCACCTGCATGCCGCCCTGCATCTCAATCTCCAGCAGAACGTCCCTGCCGGCATCCAGCTGCTGCTGGACATATTTTTTCGGAGTGCCGTAATAATTTCCTACATATTCCGCCCACTCTATTAATTCGCTCTGTTCGATCATTTGCTGAAATTCTTCTCTGGTATGGAAGTAATAATCTTTTCCATGAACCTCACCGGTTCTCGCTTTCCTTGTGGTCGCTGATATTGAAAGATGATAATCGTACCGTTTTACCAGTTCTTTCATGATCGTTCCCTTTCCGGCGCCTGAAAATCCTGAAATAACTACCAGTATACCTTTATTCATACCCAGCCTCCGATCCTTTTGTATTTTTCTTACATGTTCTCCATTCCGGTTCCTTTATGATTAAAGCGGCTCGCAATCGTATCCGGCAGAAGGGCGGAAAGAACCAGGGAATTATTTTCCATGACAAGAACTGCCTTGGTCTTTTTCCCACAGGTAGCATCGATGGCCTTTCCATCATCTTTCGCCCCCTGAATCATCCGCTTGACCGGGGCCGCCTCCGGACTCACAATGCTGATCACCTTTTC
Organism: uncultured Eubacterium sp.; assembly: GCA_910585745.1. GTDB lineage: Bacteria > Bacillota > Clostridia > Lachnospirales > Lachnospiraceae > Eubacterium_F. The sequence goes on from CAJUFM010000007.1 coordinate 53,824, forward strand.
ACTGTTGACTACATTTCCGTAACCAATATTTACAAATGCCATGCCAGACTCCTTATCAACCGGCCAACCTATTCAAGATTCTGAATCTGTTCCCGGATCTTTTCAATCTCTGTCTTCATCATAATGCCCTGATTGGATATCATTATGTCATTTGCCTTAGAAAGAGTTGTATTGGCCTCCCGGTTCAACTCCTGGGCGATAAAATCCAGTTTTCTTCCAACATTATCTTCCTTTTCCAGCGTCTCCTTCATATGCTGAATATGGCTTTTTAAGCGAACCAGCTCTTCGTCCACACAGATCTTATCAGAGTATACCACAAGTTCCGTCGCCACCACACTCTCATCCAGCTTTGTATCCCCCAGCGTTTCCTTTATTTTTGTTCGCAGACGCTCTTTGTATTCCTCAAAGACCTTCGGAGAGCGTTTGCGTATCTCTTCTGCAATAGCCCCCAGTACATCCAGTTTCTGGATCAGGTCTGCCTTTAAAAGTTTACCTTCTGTTTCTCTGGCCTGGATAAAATGATCCAGAGCTCCTGCCACCGTACGGTGCAGCAGTTCCTGAAGTTTTTCTTCATCTACATGTACTTCATCCAGAGTAAAAACCTCCGGGTATCTTGAAAGCGTGGCTGCATCTACGGTATCTGGTATCTGGAAATCATTTGAGATCTTCTTTAAAAGATCCACATAAGATCTGGCCATTTCCGGGTTGTAAGTTACAAGAGATTCTCCCTGGCCACTGCTTTCATATGTTATGTATACGTCAATCTTTCCCCTGCTGACGCTTTCCTTTACCTGCCTGCGGATATCGTTCTCAAATGCATTCAGTTTTTTGGGAAGCCGGATCGATATATCACAATATCTGTGATTTACCGATTTGATCTCTACGGTCAGCCGGGATTCTTCATTTTCTGCTTCAAATCTGCCATAACCAGTCATGCTTCTTACCATATCTGCCCTCATTCCCAAATAAAAATTCTACCGCCTGCTCTTCCATCTTTTTACAAGCATACAGAAAACTTCATTTATGCATTCCGTATTATTATAAATTACTTACTGGCATAAGTCAAGAATTCTATTGTATTTTTCCCATAATGTAGTATAATCTAACTATTATGATGATTTTGTGATAACCGACTTGATCCGCAGAATGAATTTCTTTGGGAGGAAACAGGATATGGCATTTGATGGTTTTACTATGGCAGCTCTGACAAAAGAGCTTTCCGACAAACTGACAGAGGGCAGGCTTCAAAAGATTGCGCAGCCGGAACCCGACGAGCTGCTGCTTACAATAAAGAATAAGCGGACCAATTTCCGGCTTGTGTTATCCGCAAGTCCGTCTCTTCCGTTGATCTATTTGACAGAGGAGCCAAAAACTTCCCCATTGACCGCACCAAATTTCTGCATGCTTCTTAGAAAACATCTGAATGGAGCCCGGATCACCAGTATTTCCCAATATGGACTGGAGCGCGTCATGAAGATTGAACTGGAAAATCTCAACGAACTGGGTGATCTGGTGAACAAATCCCTGGTGGTAGAGATCATGGGAAAACACAGTAATATCATTTTTCTGGATGAATCCGGCCAGATCATAGACAGCATCAAACATGTCTCTTCCCTGGTCAGCTCAGTAAGAGAGGTTCTCCCCGGGAGGGATTATTTTATCCCAAATACAAAGGACAAGCACAATCCCTATGAATTGACCACAGAACAGTGGATGCAGGAGGTGGTCCGGCAGCCTGTCAGTGTTGCCAAAGGACTTTGTAATTATTTCACTGGTTTCAGTTATACTCTTGCCCACGAAACTGCTTTCCGGTGCCAGATTGATGGAGATGCTCCCTTTGCTTCCCTGACGGGTAACCAGCTCTCAAATCTTCTGAATAAATTGCGGGAACTATTGGATGACTCAAAAAAGGGACTCTTTGCCCCGGAGATTGTTTTTCAGGGCACAGAACCTATGGAATTCGCCTCTTTTCCCCTTACCATGTATGACACACTGGAACACCGGACAAAGGATTCCATGAGTGTCGCAGTGGAGACTTTTTACAGGGAAAAGGAGACGATTCAGCGGATCCGCCAGAAATCTACAGATCTCAGAAAGAATGTTACCACTCTGCTGGAGCGGAACCGAAAAAAAAGAGGCATTCAGGAAAAGCAGCTCAGAGATACAGAAAAACGGGACCGTTATAAAATCTACGGGGAACTGATCAATACCTATGGATACCAGCTGACGCCAGAAGATACCTCTCTCACCTGTATAAATTATTACGACAACAAAGAGGTGGCGATCACCATCGATCCAACCCTGACAGCGGCTGAAAATGCCAATAAATATTTTAACCGGTACAATAAGCTTAAACGCACTTTCGAGGCTGTGTCCCAGCAGATTGAAGAAACCAATGAGCTGATCCAGCATCTGGAGACGATCCTCACCGCCCTGGATATCGCTAGACAGGAGGAAGATCTGGTACTGATCAAACAGGAGCTCATCGACAGCGGGTATATGCGCAGCCACGGAAAAAACAACCGGAAAGGGGGACGTTCTATGCCAAAGAGCAGCCCGCTTCACTATATTTCATCGGACGGCTATGATATTTATGTTGGTAAAAACAACTACCAGAACGACCAGCTCACCTTTAAGATCGCCACAGGTAATGACTGGTGGTTTCATGCGAAGCAGGCTCCTGGTTCCCATGTGATCATTAAATGCAATAACGAAGAGCCGCCGGTCAAAACCTTTGAGGAGGCAGCCAGCCTGGCAGCATTTTATTCCGCAAATAAAAATGCAGACAAGGTAGAGATCGATTACATCCAGAAAAAACATGTAAAGAAGCCGAATGGAGGTAAGCCTGGTTTTGTGGTGTACTATACCAATTATTCCATGATGGCGGCACCGGATATTACTAATATTCAAGAAGCAGAATAAATGCAGATAAACAGCAGGAGGTATCCTTATGATACGATATGACGCACATGTGCACTCTTCCTTTTCCACCGACAGCGATACAACGATGGAAGAAATGATCCTTATGGGAATTCAAAAACATTTGGCTGGAATCACTTTTACCGACCATATGGATTATCATTTTCCTTTAAAATATATAAAAGACGAAACAGGCAAAGCTCCTTTTTCTTTTGATTTTGAGGAATACCTGTCTCGGATCAATGAATTGAGGGATCTTTATTCTGACCGCCTCAAAATCTATTGTGGTGTAGAAATGGGACTGAAGGAGGATGCCTGGGAATCCAACTGGAAACTCAGCCAGGATCCGGCACTGGATTATGTGATTGGATCTGTCCATCTGGTAAATGAGATGGATCCTTATTATCCCGAATACTGGGAATCCTATGAGGAAAAAAAAGCACTTCTCCTCTATTTTGAAACCACTCTGAATAACCTGGAGCAGTTAAAAGAACTTCAAGTAGATTCCCTGGGACATCTTGACTATATCGTGCGTTATTCACCTTCCGGATACCGGCTCTATTCTTACCATATGTTTGCCGATGTGATCGATGCCATCTTAGCTAAGCTTATTGAGAGAAACATCTGTCTGGAGATCAATACTTCCGGTTACAAAGAAGGCGGAACGATGCCAAATCCAGGAGATGAGATCATTCGGCGTTACAGGGACATGGGGGGAAAATGGATCACCTTTGGTTCTGATGCCCACACAATAGACCGATTGTCAGCAGATTTCGACAAAGCCGAAAAACTTGCTGTCTCTGTCGGTTTTGACTCCTATTTAACTTTTGTACAGCGCACTCCTGTAGTTCACACGTTTTAGCCCAATGATTAGATA